>DATKPL010000217.1:0-2415 GCA_035524155.1 Rhizomicrobium sp. | reverse complement strand
GAAAAGACGGTCTTGAGGCGGCCATCGAATTGTTCGTCCAGCTGCTCCAGCCGCGCGGGCGAGATGTCGAACAGCGTGACGTCGGCGCGCATGCCCACTGCCATTTCGGCGGCATGTTCGCCGGAGACGCCGCCGCCCAGGATCAGCACTTTGGCAGGCGCCACGCCCGGCACGCCGCCGAGCAGCATGCCGCGTCCGCCGGCGGGCTTGAGTAGCAACGCCGCGCCCACTTGCGTCGCCATGCGGCCGGCGACCTGGCTCATCGGCGCCAGCAGCGGCAGGCGGCCCTTGGCGTCGGTGATGGTTTCGTAGGCGATCGCGGTCGCGCCTGACTTCATCAAGCCCTTGGCCTGTTCGGGATCGGGCGCCAGATGCAGGTAGGTGAAAAGGATGTGGTGCGGCTTCAGCCGCGCGATCTCGACCGCCTGTGGTTCCTTCACCTTCACGATCATGTCGGCGGCTTTGAAGACTTCATCGGCGTTGGGCAGGATGGTCGCGCCCGCCTTTTTATAATCCTCGTCGCTCTGGCCGATGCCGGCGCCCGCGCCGGTCTCGACAAAAACCTGATGGCCATAGACCGTCAGTTGATGCACCACCGGCGGCACCAGGCCGACGCGGAATTCCAGAGTTTTGATTTCCTTGGGGACACCGATCTTCATGAACCTCTCCTGGGCCATGGATGCGGGTGGGCTGGTAGCCCATTCCCGCTCGCGAGACTAGGCCCAAAAAGCATGTTAGACCTCCCATGCAGGCGGCGCGGGGCAATATGACAGGCGGTTTGAAGGCGAACTCTCTTTCGTTTTTCGAATCGCTGGTGATGGGAGTGGCGGGCAGCGCGCCCGGTTACACCATCGCGGTGACCACGGCGGTGCTCCTGGCCACGGCCGGCACGCTGGCGCCCGGCGCGCTGGTGATTTTCGCCGTTCCCATGCTGGGCATCGCTTTTGCGTACCGGGCGCTCAACCGCCGGCAGGTGAGCGCCGGCGCGGGTTATCAATGGACCACAGCGGTGCTGGGCAAATTCCTGGGCTTTTTTTCCGGTTGGGCGCTTTTGATCGCTGCCCTTGTTTTCATGGTGACCGGCAGCATTCCTGCCGCCACCGCCAGCCTCAATTTCATCGATCCCTCATTGACCGGCAATGTCATCGTCACCGCGCTGGTGGCGAGCTTCTGGTTCGTGGTGGTGGCGCTGGTGTTGATCATGGGGATCGAGATCACCAGCAAGGTGCAGCTGGTGATGACGGGGATCGAGCTCGTCATTCTCACCGTCCTGATGATCGCCGCGTTCGTGCATGCCGCGCATGTGGGCGCGATGAATCCATTTTCCTGGTCGTGGTTCGGATTGGGCTATACGCGGCAAAGCTTCGCCGCCAGCGCGCTGGTCGCGGTGTTCTTCTATTGGGGCTGGGACGTCACCGCCAATCTCAGCGAGGAGACCGTCAATCCCGAAGCCAATGCCGGCAATGGCGGTTTTTCCAGCGTGATCGTCACCATCGTCTATTATCTGGGCTTCACCATGGCCGCGCTGTTCCTCTTCTCGCTCAGGGATGTGGGCCATCTCACCGACAATATCGTCTACAATATCGCCGTGGCGTCGGGATTGGGGCGTCAGGGCGGTCTGGCGGCGTCCCTGGCGGTGATCCTTTCGTCGATTGCGACGCTGGAAACCACCATGCTGCAATTCTCGCGCACCCTGTTCGCGATGGGGCGCGACGGGGCGATGCCGCGTCTGTTCGGCAAAGTCTCGGCCAAGACGCAGAGTCCCACGACCGCGATGTATCTTTTGATCGGCATCGGTCTGGTGCTGTTGTGGGGCTCGAGCCTGATGCCCAGCGTCAGCGCCATCATCACGGCCTCGGTCAATGCGGTGGCGATCCAGGTGGCGTATTATTACGGCTTGGCGGGCCTGGTGGCTGCCTGGAGTTTCCGCGGCGAGCGCGGGCTTCAGTGGCTGGCATTGTCGCTGTTTCCCGGCTTGAGCGGGCTTACCCTGATCGGGCTGGGCGTTTATGCCATCACCACCTTCAACCTGATCACCCAGATCGTGGGCGTGGGCGGCTTCGCGCTGGGCATTCTGTTCTTCCGCCCCGGCCGCTACAGCGTCGCGGAACAAGCCGCCGCGGAATAATTCTATTTTAGCTCGACCACCGCGGCGCGGACATTGCCGGCCGTGGATTGGATGGTGCGCACATGGCCGCCTTGCAGGAACTCCACCATGCCACTGGAGAGCGGCAAGCTTTTGGCCGCATCATCCGGCGACGTGATCGAGAGCGTGCCCGCATCGATCGGCACGATGAACATGTCGTGCGACTGGAAGAAGGCTTTGCCTGGCGCGCCTGCCGCCCAATGGGCGTCCCACAGGGTCACGCGGTTATTGTCGGCCGCCTGCTTTTGCGCAAGCGCGGCAAATCCCGC
>DATKPL010000216.1:0-3638 GCA_035524155.1 Rhizomicrobium sp. | reverse complement strand
AACCCGCCATTTTCGAAGTCCGGCTTGCCGTAGAGAAACGGCGCGCCGTCCCAGCGCGTGATCGAACCACCCGCCGCATTCACCACCGCATGCCCTGCCGCCGTGTCCCATTCCATGGTGCGTCCGGCCCGCGCATAGATGTCGGCTTCACCCGCGGCCACCAGGCAGAATTTCAGCGACGAGCCGGCCGTGATGGTTTGCTTGATCGCAAAACGCGCAAGAAATGCCGCCGTCTCCTTGTCCTGATGGCTGCGGCTTCCCACCACGACCAGTCCGTCTTCGTCAGGCGCGCGCGCCTTGAGGGGGCGCGCCGTGGCAAGGTCGAATGGTGCATCGGGATCCTGAAGAATCTCGAAAGCGCCGGCCGCGTCGCCGAAGAAAAGACGCGCCTTGGCCGGCGCATAAACAGCGCCCGCGAGCGCGATGCCGTCTTTCACTTCCGCAATATTGACGGTGAATTCGCCATTGCGCTTGAGGAATTCCCGCGTCCCGTCCAGTGGATCCACCAGGAAGAAATGCGCGCAGGGCTTGCAGCCCCGGCCTGCTGCAACTTCCTCTTCCGCCGCCACGGGCACGCCGGGAAAATCCCGGGCCAGCGATTTGAGGATCAGGGCTTCGGCCTCCTCGTCGGCATCGGTGACCGGCGTCCAATCTTGCTTGAGGCGCGGCTTTGCCCCTTCGCGATAGTGACGCATGATCACGGCTCCCGCCGCCGCAGCAATGCCGGCGAGATGGCTCGCGGTTGCACCGTCCTTAATCATTCCTTAAGACCGCCCGAGGTTGGTTACCAAGATAGCACCGGCTTTCTTCCACCGCGTGCGTAGCATTGACGGGGGAAGATGTCTCTGAGCGCTTGCCGTGAAGAGACAGATGGGGGTCAGAAATGAACGAGATCGAATTCTCCGCCTTGATGGTGAGCCGGGTCTGCCATGACCTTGTCGGCCCCTTGGGCGCGGTGGTCAACGGGTTGGAAGTGCTGGAGGACGAGCGCGATGCCGCCATGCGCGACGACGCCATCCGTCTGGTTTCGACCAGCGCCAATCAGGCGTTGGCCCGCATTCAGTTCATGCGCATCGCCTTTGGTGCCGCCGGCTCGGCGGGCGCCGAACTCGATCTGGGCGAGATCGGCCGGCTGGTTCAGGGCTTGCTCGAAGGCGGCAAGGTCAAGCTGGAATGGAGTGTGCCGCAAGCCTATTGGGCCAAGGATTGGGCCAAGCTCCTGATGAACGCGACGCTGTTGGGCTCGGATTGCCTGCCGCGCGGCGGCGTGGTGAAGGTCGAGGCCGAAGCCGGTGCTCCCCGGTTCCGCATCCATGCCTCGGGCCAGGTGGCGCGCATCAGCGAAGAGGTGGAACGCACCTTGAAGGGCGGGGAATCCTCCGCGCCCTTCGACGCAAGGGGCATCCAGCCCTATCTCACCTACCGCCTGGCCAAGACGGTCCATGGCGCCATCGAGGTGCGCACCGGCGAAGGTTTTGTCGAAATAACAGCAGCTTAGCGCGGCGCCGGTATCCGGCAAGCAACTGTTTACGTTCCTCTTATAGGCTCCGCCACCGTTGCCGAAAGGCACGAGGGGACGCGTCCTATGAAGAACTGTCTGGTCGTGGACGACAGCAGGGTCATGCGCACGGTAGCCCGGCGCATATTCGAGGAATTGCAGTTCGCCATCGGGGAAGCCGAAGACGGCATGGGCGCGCTGGATGCGTGCCGCGAGAAGATGCCGGACCTGATTTTCCTGGATTGGGATCTTCCCTCCATGCCGGCGGTGGAGTTCGTCAAGAATCTGCGCGGCCAGCAGAACGGCAAGCAACCGGTGATCCTGTTCGCCACCACCGAGAATGATGCGGGCGAGATTGCCCATGCGCTTGCCGCCGGCGCGAATGATTTCATCCTGAAGCCGTTCGATCGCGCGTCGCTGCGCGCGAAACTCGCCGAGATCGCTGCCTAAGGGCGCGGGTCTTTTCGTCCCTGGCGTTGTCGCGCGTGCTCACGTGCTATACGCACGCTCCGCGCGACGCTCCTGGCCAGGAACAAAAATCCCTCGCGCCTGACTCTATGCCAGCGCTTTGCCGGTAATACGCTCCAGCACGCGGATCGGCGCCTGATCCGGCTCGCCCATCTCCGCCACATCGAAATGGAAGGTCTGCTCGAGGGCGAATTCGCCTTTGAGCGCGGCATGCAGGACCTGGTCGGTATAGACCAGCCAGGTCGAGCCGGGCGGGAAGACCAGCGAAATATGCGGTGCGTTCCTCTGGTATTCCGCGTCGCGCTTGGCGGCATCATGCAGCGACAGCATCATTTCGTCATACGCCGAGCGGCGTCCGCGCGTCACGCCCAGCTTGTCATAGAGCCAGCTCTGGCCGGGGAGATGCGGCCGGATATGGGGCGCGAATCTGGCGGCGAAATCCCGGAAGTCCTCGCCGACCTGCCAATGTCGCGCGCTGCCGCCCGGTGGAGCGACGTTGGAAAAGATGCGCAGGATGCGCCGTCCGTTCTTCATCGGCCGCGACGGGAACGCGTCCACATGCAAAAGCCGGTCATCCTGGATCACCGAATAGGGACGGTCTTCCACTTCCACCGGGCGAAATGAGGTTCGTGCCCGCTCCGCGCCGCCATAATTGGGCAGAAGATCCTTGATGAAACGCGTCGCCCCCGCGCCGAACCGCTCGATCATGCCGGCAAGGCGTCCGGCTCTCTCGCCTTCGGCCGAGGTGCCCTGCAATTTTCCGGTGGTGTGATCCAGGCTGATATTCTTGGCTTTGCCGTCGGTGAGTGAACCGTCGAGGAATTCGTTCTCGCTGTTGGAAAGACGGAAGGGCAGCTTCGGAAAATAAAGCAGCTTGCCATGCTCCAGCGCGCTTTGCGCCCGCGCCCGCGTCTGGTCGTCGAAAGGCCCGGACCAACCGGTGATGTCGAAACTCTCCAGGATCACGCAAACGACTCCGTGATGGCGCTATAGACCAAAGTGCGGATGTCGCGGCGAAGTTTCACCCGGTCGGGCGCAAACAGCACTTGCGACATGAACACGACCGCCATGTCCTCCTTGGGATCGTTGAAGAAATAGGTGCCCGCCGCGCCGCCCCAGGAATATTCGCCCACCGTGCCGGGTATGCCGGTGCGGGGGAGGTTCTGCGTCACCGCCACCGACAGCCCGAAGCCGACGCCGCTATAGCCGCTTTCATTGAAGGCGCTGGTCGAGGGCATGATCTCCGTCATCTCGCGCCTGCCGGGAAGATGATTCATGGTCATCAACTGGACCGTCTTGGGGCTGAGCAGGCGCGTGTGGCCGAGCGCGCCGCCATTCAGCAGCATGCGGCAGAAGCGCATATAATCTTCCGCCGTGCCCACCAGCCCGCCGCCGCCGGATTCCAGGACAGGCGCCTGGTAATAGGCCGAGTTCTTGACGTCATCGAAGATGGCGAGCGTGCCGTCCTTCACGTAATAGCAGGTGGTGAAGCGGTCGCGTTTGCGCTGCGGCACCACGAAATCCGTGTCGGTCATGCCCAGAGGCAGGAAGATTCTGTGCAGGAGGAATTCCGAAAAACGTTGCCCGGAAATCAACTCCACCAGATGGGCGGCGACATCCAGGCCCACCGAGTAGTTCCAGGTCTCGCCCGGGGCGAATTCCAGCGGCAGCT
>DATKPL010000215.1:0-18481 GCA_035524155.1 Rhizomicrobium sp. | reverse complement strand
CGATCAGAATGCCAAAGCGCGCTTCACCGCGCATACGGCTTTTGATGATCCCAACGCGCCGGCAGTGGTTCTGCCGCGCGAAAGCATTGAAGCGCGTGCGCTGATTTTTATGCCGGAGTGACGGCTACTTACCCAGGTATCCGGCGAACAAATTCGCCAGCGGTTCGCCGTGATAGGTTTCGGCCAACTTGTCCGGATGAATGAACTCGTCGCGGAACCAGGGGAAGCGGCGCGGATTGAAGGACTCGGTGATCCAGTCGATGATGCGTTTGACGCGCACGATCCGTTTTGCCTCGGGATGATAGGTCATCCAGATTTCGATCGGCTGAACGACACCAAGATGGAGCGGCACAAGCTGTGCGCCGATCGCCTGGGCATAGGTGGGCAGCATGCCGATGCCGGCGCCCTTGGCTATCGACCAGTAATGGGCGCTGCTCACATTGCTTCGCAACGACACGAAACCGACCGGGGAAACACCGGGAAACAGCTTGTCGTACAGCTCGCGCCAGCGCTTGTCGTCGTCGGACTGAACGACCAGCCGGTGCCGCTGAAGATCGGCAACCGATTCCGGGTGACCATAAGTGTCCAGATAGGACTTGGCCGCGAAGAACATCAGATGCACGCAGCCCAGTTTCATCATCTTGAGATCTGACGTGGTAGGCCGCTGAATTTGCACCGAGACGTCGGCTTCCAGGCGCAAAACGTCCGCGGATCTGGTGGTGCATTCAAGGTTGACCATCAGTTTCGGATTGGCGCGCTGGAATTCCACCAGGCGCGGGGCCAGCCAGAAAGTGCCCAGGCCTTCCATGACGGCCAGCCGCACTTCGCCTTCGATATCCTTTTCCGCCGAGTTGCGGGCATAGAGAAGCTCGAACGACGCCGCTTCCATGCGCAGCGCCGCTTGATAGATTGTTTCGCCTTCCGCTGTCGCGCGCACGCCATCGACATGGCGCGTCAGTAAGGTTACTCCCAGCGCATGTTCGATTTCGTCAACCTTCCGCCGCAAGGCGTTGATAGATTGACCGAGTTTGTCGGAAGCGGCGCGGAAACTTCCGCTGCGGATAACTTCCAGGAAAATGCGCACCGTTTCCCAGTCGGGAACGCGCCTGGGTTTAACCAAGAGCGCATGTTCGCCTTGAGGAACACCCTGTTCCTCCGAAAACTGCTGACGCACATCACTTACCAAGAAAGAATGACCCCCTCAGCTACCAGCAAACATCCTAACACGACTTTCAAGTGCCGAGGCACCCATGACCGAACATCCTCTGAGACTGCTCCGTCCCACGCCACCAGAGCAGGCGAAGCATCAGCTGGATAAACTTGATTCTGGCAAGATCGCCAAGCACTTAGTGCTTTTTCGCGCGACATGCGACATGCTGGACCATCTGCTCAGCCTGGCAAATCCGCACATTCCCGGATTGGCGGGCGCAGCGATTGTCGGCGCGGTTTTGCGGCACAATCCCGATTGCGTGTGGGCGGTGGCGCGGAAAAGGAACTTCGATCCCGCGGCCCCTGTCGGCGAAGGGTTTTTCGCCATGCTTCCCCTGACCGCGAAGGGACTGCACCGGCTCGCCACCAGAACATTCAATGGCGCCGATCCCGATCTCAGTCTGATCGCCAAACCGAGTGAAAAGCCGGCAGGTCTTTATATGTGGGCGACCTTCGCGCCTGGGCCGCTCGCCACCGGCATCAGCCTGTTCATGGATCAATTGGCCCTGCCGCCCTATGACGGCGTCAACCTCTACTCGCGTCCCAATACGCCGGAAGGCGTGCATTACAACGAGGCGCTGGGGCTCAAGAAAAGCCCCACGATCGGGGGGATCGTCGCGCCTCATCTTTACGAATTCGTCCGCAAGCCCAAACGCCCCCCGCTTTACGACACCTATCGCAGCGATGAGGCTGGCGGGCTGAGCGTATCGGTCGCGCGCTCGTTCGAGGATTTGATGCGGGTCGTAAGCATGAGAAGCGCGATCTATATCGGCGAACAGGAATGCCCATACGAGGAGGAGTTCGACGGCAACGACATGTCGGCGACCCATCTGATCGGCTATGTTGGAAAAGAACCTGCCGGATGCATCCGCATCCGCTATTTCGCCGATTTCGCCAAGATCGAGCGGCTGGCCGTGCGCAAGGAATTCCGCTCCACCCGCCTGTCGTTTCAGCTGGTCAATGCGGCCATCGAGCTTTGCAAGATGAAAGGGTATCGCCGCCTCTATGGCCATGCGCAGAAACGCCTGGTCAATTTCTGGAGCCGGTTCGGGTTTCATCTCTTCGAAGGCGGCAGGGAGCTGATCTTCTCCGATTTCGACTATGTGGAGATGGTGGCCGAGATCGAGCCGCATCCCGACGCCGTCCGGATCGGAGTGGATCCGTACAAGGTGATAAGGCCTGAAGGTCGTTGGCACCGCCCGGGAATTCTCGAAAATTCCGCGGTGCGCGAGGTCACAAGGCCTTCGGTCGGAGGATAGAAATTGGCGTCCGTCGTCAGCATGTTGAACTACAAGAAGCAGGCCGATCAGCCGGTGCTGGTTCTGGTCGGCTTGCACCAGTCCGATCCTCCCGGGCTGGAGCCCGAGGTGGTTTCGCACATGCTGGATCGCTGCGCCGAGGCCTTGTCGGCCGCGCGCTCGGCGCGGATGCCGGTTGCCTTCGTGCGCTGCATGACCCCGCCGTCGTCGGTTTCAGAGCCGCGCGCCTACCCGGCGTGGCTGAAAGGCTTCGAGCCCGAGCGCAACGACCTCGTGTTCGACGTGATGCAGCCTTCCTGCTATTCCAACGCGGAATTCTCCCGCGTCATGGATTATTCCAACGGCAATTTCGTGATCGCGGGATTGTTCGCGGAAACCGCCTGCCTTGCCACGGCGGTCGATGCCCATCATCGCCACCATAGTTTCACTTACCTTTCCGATGCCTCGGCTTCCCGCAATCACGGCACCATTCCCGCCGCGCTGTTCCACGACGCGGTGTCCCAGGTAATGTCGCTCTATGGCAGCGTGGCCGAAAGCCCCGACTGGAGCGTCGGCCTGCCGCAGAACAGAAGAACCCAATGAAAGAGACGCCCCTGACCCATTCCCTGCCTTACTTCCTGTCGTCGCTGGCCGGCATTGCCCGCGCGCTGGAGGATTTCGGCTATCGCGACGAAGCCAACGAGCTTTTCCGGGTGAAGCGCGAGCTCGAAAACAAGATCCTGCCAACGGCAAAAGAATAATCCGCGTTCCGTGGCAGCCACCTATCTCCCTCTCACGGCTTGTGCCTGGGCTCGGCTGCGCCGCGCCTGGCGGCTGCCTGCGACGGCGCCGTTGCTGCGCCAGGCCTTTCTTTACGGGCCACTGCGCTCGTTCCTGGCCGCGCTGCAATCGCTCAGGGTGGGATCGGCGGATGTCGAGGACGCCGACGCCATCTTCGTGCTGGGCTTCTGGCGTTCAGGCACCACCTTGATGCATGAATTGCTGGCGGCGGATGAACGTTTCTGCTTTCCGTCCAACTATGCCGTTTTCCATCCCGATCATTTCGTTTTCACGGAGAAAGCCGCGCTGGCGCGCGGCGACGGCGAAGTACGCCGCCCGCAAGACGGCATGACCACCGGCTGGGGCACGCCCCAGGAGGACGAATTCGCACTTTTGGCGCTGGGCGCGCGTTCTCCCTACGAAGGTCTGATCGCGGCGGCCGATTTCGGCCGCGCCATGATGCTGGCCGATCCGGACGATCTGCCGACCCCAGATCGAAAGAGGTGGGAAAGGGTCTTTCTGCGCTTTTTCCGTGCCGTGCGTTTTGCCCATGGGGGCAAGGCGATGGTCCTGAAATCGCCGACCCATTCCTATCGGGTCAGAACCTTGCGCAAGCTGCTGCCGCGGGCGCGCTTCATCCTGATGGTGCGCGATCCTTCGGAAGTGTTCGAATCCATGATGAAGACTTACCGCGCCTTCACCCTGCGTTACGGGCTGGTGCCGGGCATGCCCAACCGCGAGCTCCGCGAACTTGTCCTTCAGGAAAGGTTGCGCTGCGAGGAAAAGCTTCTGGCCGGGCTTGCCGGACTGGGGAAGGACCGGCTGGCGGTGGTCAAATTCGAAGAACTCACCGCCGATCCGGTCGCGGTGACGGAAAATATCTATAGGCAGTTCGCGCTCGGCGATTTCGAGACGGTGCGGCCCAGCCTGATCGAGCGCGCCGGGCGCGGCGGCGGCTCAGGGCGGGCGGCCGCCTTGCCGCCGCCACCCTGGCAGGAGCGCCTCAGAACGGCATGGTCCGATATCTTTAACCGTTATGGTTATCAGCCAAGATGATCCGTTCCGCGTCTGGAACGCCCCTTTCCGCAAGCCTATCGTCCCGCAGAACCTGATCCTGTTCTAGGATGGGGCCGCCAACGAAATGGAATGAAGATGAGCACGCAATCGGTCGAGAGTTATGTCATTTCCCTGCTCGGCACGACCTTTCCGGGCCGGAGCCAGAATGCGATCACGCGCGAGACCGATCTGGTCGCCGATCTGGATGCGGACTCCATGGCGATGGTGACGTTGATCTTCGCCATCGACGAGGAATTCGGCGTCGGCACCGATCAGTTGGGCGAACTGGTGGTGAATTGCCGAACGGCAGGCGATCTGATCGACGCCACCTTGCGTCTTCAGCACGTCCGCGCCTGATCATGCAGTTCGGGGGGCTTCTCGCCGGTCTTTCCAGCAAGAAAGGCGCCATCACCACCCTGGTGGACGGCAAGCCCGTTCGTCACTTCTATGCCGATCTCGCCGCCGATGTCGCCCGTGCCCGGGAGCAATTGGCGCGCTGGAATGTGAAAGCAGGCGTGCGCGTGGGCATGTTCGCGCCCAACTCTTATGCCTACATGGTTTACGACCTGGCCTTGATCGGACTGGGGGCCATCACCGTTCCCTTTACCGATGATTTCTCGGGTGCGCTCAATGGCGAACTGGTCGAGAAATACCATATCGCCCTGATGCTGCTGTCCGGGAAAGCCAGGCACGGGTTCGAGCCAGACGATCGCCACGTCGCCTTCATCGACGCCGAGAACGGCGAGGTGCGCGCGCTGGATCGCGTTCCTTACGCCCATGGCGATCAGGAAGATGATCTGTGCCTGGCTTTTTCCTCGGGCTCGGCCGGCGGCCTCAAAGGGCTGGTGATCAGCCGCAGCGGCGCGGAAGCCACGCTGCCGCCCGTGGTGGAAGCCATCGGCGTGTCGCGCAAGGACAGGCTGCTGTTGTTCCTGCCCATGTCCAATTTCCAGCAGCGCATGATGTATTACGCGTCGATCTGGTATGATTTCGACATCGGCGTGACCGACTACACCCAGCTCTATCCCGCGCTGAAACTCTTGCAGCCCACCATCCTGATCGCGCCGCCGATCCTGTATCAGCTCACCCAGACGCGCTTTGCGGCCGTGCTGAAGGATGGGAGGAACCGTCTGGCGGCGCGGCTGATCTCCTGGATGCCAGGATTGGGCCTGCGGCAGTATCTGGCCCGGCGCCTGTTCAAGGACGTCCATGGCCTGTTTGGCGGACGGATGCGGCTGGTCATTTCCGGGATGGCGCCGCTCAACCGCAACACCATCCAATTCTTCGACAGCATGCAGATCCCTCTCAGCGAGTCCTACGGCATGGTGGAAGCCGGCTCGCTTACCTATCGTCCACCCTTCTCAAGAAAATACGGTTCGGTGGGAAGGCCGCTGCGCGGTGTGACCATGTCCTTCGAGGCGGATGGCGAGATCATCATCCATCGCGACAAATTCCTCACCCGCAGATATTTTCAATGCGCCCCCGGGGAAAATGAGAACACGTTCGTGGGCACGAACCGGCTCGCCACCGGCGATGTGGGAAAGTTCGACGCCCAGGGTTATCTGAACCTCATGGGCCGCAAAAAGGAATTGATCATCACGCCGGGCGGCTACAAGGTTCACCCAGAGGTGCTCGAAGGCGAGCTGAATGCCTGTGTCGATGTGGTGCAGTCGGTGATTTTCCAGAAGCAGGGGGTGTCCCATCTCACCTGCGTGGTTGTATCGGGCGAGCAGCGTTCGGAAACCGTGAGTGCCCGCGTCCACAAATATGTGGACGAGATGATGGCGGGCCGCAAAATCCGGATCGGCGAGGTCTTGTTCGCCGACGAGCCATTTTCGGCCCAGAACGGGATGCTCAGGCCCAATCTCAAGCTGAACCGCAAGGCGATCGCCGCGAAATACGCGACCTGATATCATGGCCGACGTTTCGCGTTTGATTGGCCAAGCAGTGGAATACGGCATGCCGGCGTTCGAGATCGCCAGGCTGGCATATGATTTCAGCTATGATCCGACCAATCCCAGGCGCGTTCCGGTCAACAGTTTCGCCCATCGCCGCATCCTGTCGGATCACCGCCATCGTCTTGTGACTACGCCCAATCACGACACGCTTTATTCCAGTGCGGTGATCGATCTCTCTTCGGGTCCGGTGACTTTGCAGGTGCCGGCCTTCGGCGCGCGCTATCATTCCTTGGCGTTCATGGACGCCTATACCAACAATTTCGCCTATCTCGGAACGCGCGCCACCGGCGGAGGCGGAGGGTCCTATGTGATCGTGGGACCCGGCCGGCAGGTTGATCCGCCCCCGGGCGCCAGGCTGTTGCGGGCGCCAGGCAACCACATCTCCATCCTCGCCCGCATCCTGGTCGAGGACGCGTCCGATTACGCCGAGGTCCACAGGTTGCAGGACCGGCTCACCCTTTCGGGGCCGGCGCCCGCGCGGTCGGACCTGGTGCGGCCGGTGAGCGGGGAAGCGGAGAATTTCGTCACCGTGGTCAATCGCGTCTTGCGCGACGATCCGCCGCCCGAGGCAGACCGGCCGCTGTTGAAGGAGTTGGCGGCGGTCGGCATCGGTGGCGATGTCATCGCGCTCACACCGGAGCAGCGGCAATGGTGGCGCCGGGATTTTGCGCGCGCGCGCAGCGAGTTGATTGCCGCCAGCAAGGATATCGGGCCGGCCATTTTCGGCTGGCAATATTCACAAAGCTCGGTTGGGAATTTCGGCACCGATTATCGCACCCGCGCCGTGATCGCCATCCAGGGCATGGCCGCCAATATTCCCGCCGAATCCGTCTATGCCCTGGCGCTCACCGACGCCGATGGGCGACCCCTGGACGAGCGGCGCCGCTATCGCCTGCATCTTCTTCCGGGCCAGCCGCCCGCGGACGCGTTCTGGTCGCTTTCCATCTACGAAGTGATGCCGCATGGCGGCATGTATTTCGCCGACAATGCGCTACATCGCTATGCGCTGGGCAGCCTCAACCCTGGCCTTGAATGCAACGATGATGGCAGCCTCGACATCCTGATCCAGAAAGAACAGCCGGCAGAAACCGCCAATTGGCTTCCCACGCCTCCTGGCACCTTTGCAGTGATGATGCGGGCTTATCTGCCGCGCCCGGAAATGCTGGATGGACGCTTCCGCTATCCCGGGATCGAACGGTTGCGCTGATTATCCCGTGATCCGGATGGCGGCGTACAAGGTCGCGGCGCCCAGCAACGTCGCCACAGTGGTGAAGAAGCGCGGATGGGCGTGCTGGCTTTCCGGCAAGAGATCGCTCGCGCCGATATAGAAAAAGAAGCCCGCGAACAGGGCCAATATCAGCGAGAGGCTGTCTTTCGGGAAAGTGAAGAACAGGCTGATGCCGGCGCCGATGATAGGTGCGACGGCGTCCAGCAACAACCAGCGCAACGCCATTTTCCGCTCGCCGCCATTGGTGATCACGACATTGACGGTGTTGAGGCCGTCGGAGAAATCATGCACCAAGACGGCTATGGCGACGGTAAGGCCCACGGCCGGCCCCGCGTGGAAACCCACGCCGATCGCGAAACCGTCGAGCACGCTATGCGCGGAAAAACTGCCCGCGCCGATCCAGCCCCGCGCTTCCCGGCGATGCTGGTCGCCGTCGTGGCTGTGCAGCAGCACCCATCGGTCCACCAAGGTGTAGAGAAAAAATCCCAGCGCGCTCACGGTCAGGATGGTGCGCGGTCCCCAGGAGGCGCCCGTTTCCACCGCTTCGGGCAGAAGGTCGAAGAAGGCGAGCCCGATCACTGCCCCGGCACTGAAGCCCAGGACCAGGTGCAGCCGGTCGCGCAATGACAGCGCGAACAGGCCTCCGATCATGGTGGCAAGAAAGGCGCCAAAAGCGATCGGCATGACGATGGCGGCGTGAGACATGCGTTCCTCGGGTGGACCGGCTTTCTATGCGCCGTCCCGGGAATTATGCAACCGCGAGAAGAAATGTCAGCCGGCGCGCTGACCCAACGCCTTCACCAACCCCACAATGTGGCGGCGCAGGAGCGGATCGTCGATCGCCAGGAAGCCGTTGATCAGGCTCCGCCCTTCCGGCGATTTGGCGAACCGGGCCGCATCGCTCCTCGTCCCGGCGGTACTTTTCTTAGCCGTCTGGTCCTGGGACGAGAGAAGGTCGCTGATCGAGATATTGAGGAAGCGGGCAATCTTCATCAGCGAGGCGGCCGAGATGCGGTTGGTGCCGTTCTCGTATTTCTGCACCTGCTGGAACGAAACCCCCAGATGCTTGCCCAACGCGGTCTGGGAAAGATTGGCACGCTGGCGGAAATTTTTCAGGCGCCCACCGATCGCCTTGTCAACGGAATGCGAATTGGCCTTTGGCACAACACTACCCCCAAAGAAACGCCCAATACACGGCGCAGATGTCACGATAGGGCCGGTTGCAGGCCCTGTCTATAAGGCTTTGCCTATACTTTGTTGCAACCTCATGCCGGTACGCGGGTGCCGTCGCCGGGTTGTTGGGAAGCGGCATTGGCGGGCAGCGCCAATCGCGCAATGGTACCGTTATTCGTTTCAAGCGAAAGCGTGCCGCCGGCCTGGCGCACAAATTCCTCGATCAATCCGGCGCCCAATCCGGTCTTGGGATGCTGCGTAGCAGCAAGGCCCACGCCATTGTCGCGCACGCTCAGGCACCAGCCCGTTTCGGTCTTCTCGAACCGGACGTCGATGTCGCCTTCGCGTCCTTCGGGAAAGGCATGTTTGATGGCGTTGGTGATCAACTCGTTGGTCGCCAGCCCCACCGCGATGGCGCGGCTTCGGGGCATATAGGCTTCCTCGCAATGACACCGCAGGTAAACCCCGGCCGAAGGCAAAGTCGCCTCGGCCAGCGCCGCGCAGAGATCGCGCAGATATTGACGGATATCGATCGCGCCGATTTCCGGCAGCGTGTAGAGATGCTGATGCACGCGCGCCACAGAGCGGATGCGGCCGATCGCCTGCTCCAGGGCGCGGCGTGTTTCGGGATCGCCGCTCTTGCGCCGTTGAAGCTCGAGCAGGCTGTTGACCAGGGCGAAGTCGTTGTTGACGCGATGCTGCAATTCGCGGAACAGCAATTCACGCTCCGCCAGCTTGGCATTGCGCTCGGCGACGATTTTTTGCAGCGCGACGCGGAAACCTTCGCCCGCGGCGATCACCGCGATCACCGTGATGGTGACGATGATGGCGGAGGTGACTTGCAATGGCGTATGACCGCCGCCGGGATTTGCGCTGGGCATCACGAAAATCCAGGCCAGCGCCTCCGACACCGCCATGGTGCCCATGCCGGCTTCCCAGCCGCCCAGAAGGGTTGCCATCAAGGCGGCGGGATAGACGAACGCGAAGGTCGCCGCCCCCGGGGCGATATGATCGCTGACGAAGCGCAGCACCACGGCCAGCCCGATGCCCAGAATCGCGCAGGCGGATTTGCTGGCCCAATTGGGGGCGATTCCGGACAAAAGGCGCGGAATATCCAGCGCCACGACGGGTTGATTCAAGGAAGCCCCCAATGACGAATTTCTTCGTCCCCCAAAAGCCTAAAGCGGGATCGAGGGGCGGGCAACGGGATTGATGGGAAAGGGTTTTTGTTTGAGTGGTGACGCAGGGGAACCTTGCGGCCGCGCCTGCGGGGAAGAATCAGCTGGGCTGTCCCGTGCCGCAATGATCACAGATGATTTCCGGCGAAAGCACGCCCACCAGCGGGCGTTGATAGAAACCATCCGACAGGGAGACAAGCCTGCGGTCGTCGGGAAAATCGGGAGCCGGCAGTTCCCATATGGCGACGCCGGAAGTGCCGCATTTGCGGCAATGGAGAAATATCTGCTCCAGCGGCTTGTCCATTCCCGATCACGCGCGCGAATTGCGCGCGAACCTATGGTCGCCGCGACGTGGGGGTCAAATTAAGCCTCTGATATGCGGCATCAGGCGATCTGGCGAAGCGCGTTCTTCAGTTTTGCCGCCATGGTTTCCATCTGGCTCTGCTCCAAAATCAGCGGTGGCGACAAGGCGATGATGTCGCCCGTTACGCGGATGAGCAACCCGTCATGAAAACATTTTAGGTAAGTCTCATAACCGCGCGCGCCTGGCGCACCGGGCCGCGGGGTAAGTTCGATGCCGGCCACCAGGCCAAGCGTACGGATGTCGGCGACATGCGGCGCACCCTTCAGGCCGTGCATCGTCTCTTCCCATGCCGGCGCGAGTTCGGCGCCGCGGGTGAGGAGATTTTCCCGCTTGTATATGTCCAGGGTGGCAAGGCCCGCGGCGCATGCCGCGGGATGACCGGAATAAGTGTAGCCGTGGAACAGTTCGATCGCGTCCGGCGGGCCCTGCATCAAGGCGTCATGCACTTTGCGGCTGACGAATACTGCGCCCATCGGGATCGCGCCATTGGTCAATCCTTTGGCGGCGGTGACCAGATCGGGGGTGACGCCGAAATAATCGACCGCGAAGGGCGTGCCCAGCCGGCCAAAACCGGTGATCACTTCGTCGAAGATCAGAAGGATGCCGTGCTTCCTGGCGATGGCGGCGAGCCGTTCCAGATAGCCTTTGGGCGGCATCAAGACGCCGGTCGAGCCCGCCACCGGTTCGACGATCACCGCGGCGATGGTTTCAGCGCCATGCAGCGCCACCAGCCGCTCCAGATCGTCGGCAAGTTCGGCGCCATGCTCTGGCAGGCCGCGCGAGAATGAATTGCGCACCGGATCATGGGTGTGGCGCAGATGCTCGGCGCCCGGCAGAAGGGGGAACATCCGGCGGTTGTTGACCAGGCCGCCCACCGAAATGCCGCCGAAACCCACGCCATGGTAACCGCGCTCGCGCCCGATCAGGCGGGTGCGCGTGCCTTGGCCAATGGCCCGTTGATACGCCAGCGCGATCTTGAGCGCGGTATCCACGGCCTCGGAGCCCGAATTGGCGAAGAAGATGCGATCGAGCCCAGCCTTGGCGCCACCGGGCGCGATGGCTGCCAGCCGCTCGGCGAATTCGAATGCGCCGGTATGGCCCATCTGGAAGGCGGGGGAATAATCCAGCCGCTCCAGCTGCCGGGCCACGGCTTCGGTGATTTCAGGGCGGCCATGACCCGCATTGACGCACCACAGACCCGCCGCGCCATCCAGAATCTGGTTTCCGTCCGCGTCGCGATAATACATGCCCTTGGCGCTCTCGAGGATGCGGGGCGCTTTCTTGAATTGCCGGTTCGCGGTGAACGGCATCCAATAATGATCGAGATTTTGCGTGTTGGGGGCGGCCGACATATCCGCTTCTCCTGACGGGATGGCGGGTGGCGCCCGCACGATGGCGTGGGTTTATAGCCCGGCCATGGCGGCGAAGAAACACCACGATGCCGGGAGCTGCCATGCGGCACGAGAGCGTTTATTGACGCTTGAAAGAGGCGCCGCCTAAACTTGGATCCGATGCCCGATTTACACAGTCTTCCCTTCGACACCGAAGCGATGATGGCCACTCTGCGCCGCTTCGTGGAGTGCGAAAGCCCCAGTTACGACGCTGTCGCCGTTAGCCGCATGGCGGCGCTGGCGGCGGAAGAGATGTTGGCGATGGGCGCGAACGTCGAGCGTATCGGAGGGCAGGGCGGGTTTGGCGATTGCGTGCGGGCCCGTTTTGGCGGCGGCGAAGGTGGCGTGCTGGTGGTGGGCCATCTCGACACGGTGCATCCGTTGGGCACGCTCAATGAATTGCCCTGGCGGCGGGTGGATGGGCTCTGCTACGGCCCCGGCGCGCTCGACATGAAAGGCGGCCTTGTGATCGCGCTGGCCGCGATCCATGCGCTCGCCAAGGCCGGCATCGCCACGCCGCTTCCCGTCACCATGCTGTTCAATTCCGACGAGGAAGTGGGAAGTCCTTCGACCAGGGGCCTGATCGAAGAGGAAGCCGCCCGTCACCGCTATGTCCTGATCCCCGAACCGGCGCGCCGAAACGGCGCGGTGGTGGTGGGCCGCCACGCCGTGGCGCGCTACAGGCTGGTGACGCATGGGCGTCCCAGCCACGCGGGCTTGCGCCTCAACGAAGGCCGCTCGGCGATCCAGGAAATGGCACATCAGGTGATCGCGGTCGACCGGCTCAGCGAACCGGATTGCACATTTTCCGCCGGCGTCATTCGCGGCGGCCAATGGGTCAATTGCGTGGCCCGCCGGTGCGAGGCCGAGCTTTTGTCGGTTTCGACCAGCGAAGTCGCGATGGAACGGGGCCGCCGTGCGTTACAGGACATGCGGCCCACCGCGCCAGGCACGGATGTGGAGGTGGTGCCAGGCGTGGTGCGGCCTTTCTGGCATGCGAGCGGCAAGGATCGTGCCCTGTTCGAGAAGGCGTCTCGCATCGCCGCCGAACTGGGGATCGATCTGGTGGGCGAAGCATCAGGCGGCGGGTCGGACGGCAATTTCACCGGCGCCATGGGCATTCCGACCCTCGATGGATTAGGGGTCCGCGGCGATTCCCTTCACACTCTGGAAGAACATATCGTGGTGGACAGTCTGGCCGAACGCGGCCGGCTGTTCGCCGGGCTGCTCGCAAGCCTCGATTGAATTTTCACTCCGGCCAGCCTTCGACGCCAATCAGGGGCACGAAGCGCACGCCGCCCAAATCGTCCTCCGCGAATATTTCCTCGCCTGTCCGGGTGATGCGGACCAGGCGCTGCTCGTCCGCTTCGCCTATCGGCACGACCAGGCGGCCGCCGATCTTCAATTGCCGCTTCAGTGCTTGCGGCGCGTTGGGCATGCCGGCCGCCACCAGAATGGCGTCGAACGGCGCTTCTTCGAGCCAGCCCTTGCTGCCGTCGCCGGTTTTGAGTGTGACATTGTCATAACCCAGCGCCCGGCAACGTATGCGTGCCGCTTCCGTCAAGCCGGCATGACGCTCGATCGCGAAGATCCGGTCGACCAGCAGGCTGAAGACGGCCGCGGCATAGCCTGAACCCGCGCCCACTTCGAGCACGCGGTCGCCGGGTCGAAGTTGCGCGGCCTGCGCCATCATCGCCACGATATAGGGTTGGGAGATGGTCTGACCTTCACCGATGGGCAGCGGGCGATCTTCATAGGCGCATTCCTCCATCCCGCCGGTCACAAACGCCTCGCGTGGGACGTTCCCCATCGCTTCCAGCACGCGCGCGTCGCGCACGCCGCGACGGGCGAGTTGAGCCGCGACCATTGTCTTGCGTGCCTGTTCGAGGGTCATGGACGGAAACCGCGGCAGATGGTGAGATGCGCGCTTCGCAACGTATTCCCGTGCCCATTCGTTCCATCAGCGGAACGGGGCTCGGTACAAAGGAGGATGCAATGGCCAAGTATAGCCGTGCCGCCGGCAAGGACGTGGAGCGCGCGATGGACCGCATGAAAAAGGGCAAGCTCAAAAGCGGCAAGGGCGGCAAGGGTGGGACGGTAACAAGCCGCAAGCAGGCGATCGCCATCGGCCTGTCCGAAGCGCGCAAGGAAGGCAAGAAAGTCCCCAAGAAGAAGACCGCAAGGAAAAAGAAGCATTGAGGGTCGCCTAGGCAGTCCGGCGTTCAGGCCTGCGTCATGGGAAGCAGCAGCGCAACGGCAAAACCGTGCGGCTGGGCGGTTTCGATCCTCAACCGGGCGCCATGCAGATCGGCGATGGCCGAGACCAGCGCCAGGCCCAGGCCGAACCCGGTGCGCGTGCGGCTGGCCTCGCGGCGATAGAAGCGCTGGAACAGTTTCTGATGCTCGTCTTCGGGGACACCCGGGCCATTATCGCTCACCCGTACGATGGCGTCGTCTCCCTCGCGGCTCAGCGTCACCGAGACCCGTGAGCCTTTGGGCGTATGGATGATGGCGTTCTCGATCAGGTTGGAGAAAAGCTGGGTGAGCAATTCACGGTCGCCGGAGATTTGCAGCGGCCCACCCAGCTTGAATTCCAGCCGGTGACCCGCATCTTCGGCCACCGGCGTGAACACTTCGCGCAAATTTGAAAGCAGGGCGCAGAGTTCGAGCGGCGCGAAAGCGGTGCGCCGCGCGCCCGCTTCGATCTGGGCGATCCGCAGCAACGCGGTGAACAGGGCCAGAATGTCGTCCGAAGCGGCGATGGCGGCTTCCAGGGCCTTGTCGTAGTCCTCGGTGGTGACCGCGCGCTCGCGCGCCATCTCAAGGCGATGGCGCAGATGCGTCACCGGCGTGCGCAGATCATGGGCGATGTCGTTGGTGACCTGGGTCACGTTGTTCATCAGCGCGGCGATGCGGTCCAGCATGGCATTGATGGTCTCGGACAGGCGGTCCAGCTCGTCCTCGGTTCCCCGGATGGGGATGCGGGTGTTGAAATTGCCCGCCATGATTGCCCGGCAGGTCCTGACGATCACGTCGGCGCGGCGCAGGAAACTGCGGCTCACCAGCAACCCGCCCAGCAAGGCCAGGATCAACGCGCCCGCGAACACCCATGACAGGGTGATCAGGATGCGGCGCTGGGTGAGGCGCGCGCGGTAGAGATCGCTGCCGGAAAAGACATAGAGGTCCGGCGCCAGGAAGGTGCCTACGCCCAGGATCCCGTGCCCCGGCGCATTGCCGGGATAGGGCAGCGCCAGGATCCCCGTTCTGGGCAGCATCGGCGCCAGATTGCCGGCCAGCGGCGTGCGGCCGCGCTCCAGCAGGAAGAAGTCGGAAGCGCCGGGCGCGCTCATACGCTGGCCGATCACTTCCTTGGCCTCGGCCTCGCCATTGGTGCGGTAGCCGTCCTTGACCGCGCCGATATCGGCATTGGCGAATTGCACGATCTGGTCGCGGAATTCCTCGTTCACGATCACGATGGTGATGGCGGCCAGCGCCGCGGCGGAAAGCGCAAAGATGGCGACGAAGATCGCCGCGATGCGGAAGCCTTCGGTGTGGAAGGCCCTAATCCGCACGCAGGATATAGCCCGTGCCGCGGATGGTGTGGATCAGTTCGACCGCATGGCCGCGATCCATCTTGCCGCGCAACCGGCTCATATGGGTTTCCACGATGTTGGTGCGGGGATCGAAATGCAGCTCCCAGACATTTTCCAGAAGCATGCTGCGTGTCACCACGCGTCCGGCGTTGCGCAGCATATATTCCAGGAGCTTGAATTCCTGGGGTTGCAAATCCACCATCTTGCCGCCACGGCGCACTTCGCGCCGGATCAGGTCCATTTCCAGATCGCCCGCGCGCAACATGGTCTGGCGCTGATCACCCCGCCGCGTGATGGCGTTGACGCGCGCCACCAGTTCGGCCAGCGCGAAAGGCTTGGCGAGATAATCATCGCCGCCGCCCTCCAGTCCCGCCACCCGATCGTCGATGCCGCTCATGGTGGTAAGGAAAAGCACCGGCGTCTGGCTGCCCTCGCGGCGCAGTTGCTTGACCAGGCTGAGGCCATCCATGCCGGGCAGCATGCGATCCACGATCAGGGCGGCATGCTTGCCGCCACGCGCCTTGGCCAGGCCGTCGGGCCCGGCGAAGCTTTCATCCACTTCATGGCCCTGCGCCCTGAGAGCGTGACCGATATGGTCGGCCGTCTCGAGATCGTCTTCGATCACCAGTATCTTCATGGGCTGCATGTCCGGTACGCTCCGGCCCCCATGTTCGGGGGCCGGGCCCGCCCTGGCAAGAGCGCAAAGGCGCCCCACACCGTGGCCAAATTGATTATTGGTATAGGCCCTGTTACGCAGCCGACAAGCCGACATGGTGAAAGGACAGTATGAAACGCGCTCTTTTTGCTCTTTTATTCCTGTCCGCTGCTTGCGGATTGGCGGATGCCGCGCCATCGGGCCGGGTTGATCCTTCGCTGGTCCTGCCGCCGCCGCCCATGGCTGGCTCACCCCAGGCCCAGACTGAAATCGCCGAGTTGCATGCCATCGCCGCGCGCAGCACGCAAGACATGCTGGCAGCCGCCAAGCGCGATTCCGATGACGAGCGGCCAGATCTTTTCAACAATGTCCTGGGCTTCGATGTGATGGCGCTGCCCGCCGCCGCGAAAGTGCTGAATGATGTAGTGAAGGAACAGTCCGTCGATGCCGGTGCGGCGAAGAAATTCTTCCATCGCGATCGGCCCTGGATCGTGGATTCCAGCATCGCGACCTGCGAAATGCACGGCCCCGGTCCTGCGAAGACATCCTATCCCAGCGGGCATGCCACCCTGGCCTTTTCCACCGGCGTGGTTCTGGCGGCGCTGATGCCGGACAAGGCGCAGGCGATCCTAGAGCGCGCCCGCGAATATGCCGAGAATCGCCTGGTCTGCGGCGTGCATTTCCGCAGCGATATCATGGCGGGCCAGGATCTGGGTACCGTCGTCGCCGTCAGGCTGATGCAGGACCCTGCTTTTGCCGGCGAGATGGATGCGGCGCGGGCCGAATTGCGGACCCACCATCGCATCAATTGATCGTTTCCGGCGGCAATTTCCTGCATCCGTATGGGATGGGTGGGGTTCGCTCTCTTGATGGTTCGCCGCTTTGCGGGGAAGATCATCCTTCCGGGCCCGGCCGGGCCTGTTTCGGATGGAGGGGATCATGCGGACACTTCACACTACATTCCTGTGCGCTTCAGTTCTGTTGGGTGCGGGCGCGCTCGCCCAGGCACAGAACGCGGCACCACCGCCGGCTCTGATATTGACCAGTTCCTCCTTCACCGATGGCGGAGTCATTCCCGACAAGTACACCCAGGCTTCGCCGTCACCCGTTTCGCCGGCGCTGGCCTGGGAGAACACGCCCGCGGGCACGCAAAGCTTCGCCTTGATCATGCATGATCCCGATGTCGCGCCGCGCAAGGGCGTGGAAGATATTCTGCACTGGATGGCGTTCAATATTCCCGCCACCGTGCATGCCTTGCCGGAAGGCGTGCCCGCGCAGCCCACATTGCCGGACGGCACCATCCAGCCCAATAATTTTGGCGGCCATCCCGGCTTCATGGGCCCGGGCTCGCGCAATGTCTATCACCACTACACGATCGAGCTTTATGCGCTGGACACCAAATTGAACCTGGGTCCGGACGCCACGCGCCAGCAGGTGCTGGCGGCGATGGACGGCCATGTGATCGGCAAGGCGGCAATCGAAGGCCGTTTCCATCGCTAGAAACGCGGTAGCGTCAAGCGGAAAGTTTGCCGGAACCTGCGCAACAGGTTGGGGCCGCGATGGTTATCTCTTTGGGCTGGTCATCAGCAAAGGATCCATCATGGGACAACATTCAGGTCACGAGCATTCGGGCACGCAGTCCGGCAGCGCCAATAAAGGCCAACAGGGTTCTCAGCCCGGCGGCCAGAAACAGGGCATGCAGGCGCAGGACAAGAACAACAACAATAGCGCGGATGCGAACAAGTCCGCCAACCAGACCAGCCAGCAGAATGCGAAGGGCGGTGGTCAAAGCTCGCAGCATTGACCGCGGCCGAGCCGTGAAAAGAAGAAGCCCGGCCAAGTGCCGGGCTTCTTTCTTCGGGCGGCGTGCGGTCAGATGTGCAGCAGAAGCGCAATCAGCAAAAGTGCCACGCTGCCGAACAGGCCGGCCATGAAGATGGCAAGCTCGACCGGGCCGTTCAAGATGATCGCACCCTGGCGGACTTTCGCGGCGCGGTATGCGGGATTCTTTGGCATGCGCTCGATCCTCAAAAACGAGAGCGGCGGGAACTGGCTTTCGCCATTCTCCGCCGCTCTTTGTGACTGCCGGTCACTGCTGATCAGCAAGCCACATGAAAAGAACGCCGGAACCGGACCGGCGTTCCTGGCTGCAGTTGGGAATGGAGCGGGATTGCGCTAGCATTCTGCCGCTTCGAACCGGGCGCCCTGGGGTGGAACAATTCGACATTGTCGTGGTGGGCGGCGGCGTCAATGGCTGCGGCATCGCGCGTGATGCGGTTGGCCGGGGCTTCTCGGTTCTGCTGGCCGAGCAGAATGATCTCGCTTCCGGTACCTCATCGGCCTCGACCAAATTGATTCATGGCGGCCTCCGCTACCTGGAATTCTATGATTTCTCGCTGGTGCGCGAAGCGCTGAAAGAGCGCGAAGTGCTGTGGGGGATGGCGCCCCACATCATCTGGCCGCTGCGTTTCGTGCTGCCGGAAAGCGCGGATTCCCGGCCTGCCTGGCTGCTGCGGTTGGGCCTTTTCCTGTACGACCATATCGGCGGACGCAAACGCCTGCCGCCCACGCGCAGCCTGGACCTCAGATATGACCCGGCCGGCGCGGTTCTGAAGCCGGCCATGACGCGCGGCTTTGAATATTCCGATTGCTGGGTAA
>DATKPL010000214.1:0-6333 GCA_035524155.1 Rhizomicrobium sp. | reverse complement strand
GTATCGGCGCGTTTGTGCGCCGCACCCAGGATGGTGGCGATCAGCCCGAAGGTCGCCACGAATTCAGAAACCAACTGGCCCACGCCGCCGCGCGCCTTCAGCGAAATCTGCAGCACGGGCTCGGCGAACATCAGATGCGCCAGCCACACGCCCAAGACCGCGCCCAGGAATTGCGCGGGGATATAAGCGAACGCTTCCCAGCGCCGCGCCTCGCCCCGCCACCAGAACACCAACGTCACCACCGGATTGAAATGCGCGCCGGAAACGGGACCGAAGATCAGGATCAGCACCACCAGCATCGCCCCGGTGGGGATGGTGTTGCCCAGAAGCGCAATCGCCTGGTTACCACCCGCCAGCCGTTCGGCCATGATGCCGGAGCCCACCACGGTGGCGAGCAACAGCGCCGTGCCCAATGCCTCGGCAATGACGGCGCGTTTCACGAAGGCCTCACGATTTCAGTTGGCCGATGTCGCGGACCTTGTTCTGAAGCGACAGACGGTCCAGCCCGCTCATCTTCAGATTGGCGAAAGCGCCGATCCGGTTGTTGAGCATGCGATAGGTTTCGGCGAAGGCCACCGCGATCTCGGCATCCGAACCCTGAACCGCCGCCGGGTCGGGCATGCCCCAATGGGCGTTGATGGGCTGTCCCGGCCAGACCGCGCAGACCTCGCCCGCCGCGGAGTCGCATACCGTGACCACGAAATCCAGCGGCGGAGAATCCGGCGTGGCGAACTCGTCCCAGGGCTTGGAGCGCAATTGGTTGACGGGGTAATCGAGTTTCTTGAGCAGGCGCAGCGCCTCGGGATGAACCTGGCCCCTGGGATGCGAGCCCGCCGAATAGGCATTGAAGCGCTCCCTGCCCACGCGGTTCATGATCGCCTCGGCGATGATGGAACGCGCCGAATTGCCGGTGCAGAGAAAAAGAATGTTGAATTTCCTGTCCATGGTCTCAACAGCATTTGGTGGCAATGGCCACAAGTGGCGCGCAGATCGAGGCATCGCCGTTGCAGCAATCCTCCATCAGGAAGCCCAGCAGCCCCGTCATGCGTTCGTAATCGGCGCTGTAGATCACCGAGCGGCCGTCGCGCCGCGATTCGATCAATCCGGCATTGGCCAGCACGGTAAGATTGGCCGACAGCGTGTTGGGCAGGATGTCCAGCTTGCGCGCGATCTCGCCAGCCGCAACGCCGTCATGGCCCGCCCGCACCAGCAGGCGGAAGATGGACAAGCGGCTTTCATGCGCCAATGCCGACAGCGCCTCGACCGCCTGGACGAGCTTCGCCGACGTCATCAGCAGCAGGCCTTGCCGCTGGGCGCGGGCGCGCAGCAGGCGGCCTTGGGCGCATCCATCGCCGCGTCCATCAGGGGTACGTCGTCCTCGCCATAGGTGGTGGCTTCGCCGAAGGTGAAGAAGCTTTCCCAGCGCAGGCCGGACGGATCGGTGATCCAGCTTTTGTGCGACTGGGCATAGCAGCAACTGGCCGCTTCCTGGTCGCGCGTGACTTCGCCCGCCGCCTTCAGCCGGCCCGCCAGCTCATGCAGCTCGGCCTCGCTTTCGACCTGGATGCCCACATGGTCGAGCCCCGCGTCCATGCCCCGGGCGGAGATGGCGAAATTCACCTTGGGATCGTCCAGCATCCATTTTGCGTAATCCGGCTTCACCACGCTCGGCTGGGCGTGAAACAGCGTCGAATAAAAGCCGATGGAGCGGGACAGATCGTCCACCGCGACATGCAGATGCAGGCGTTTCATGGGCCACCTCAACGATTCTATATTTCCAGAATATTGGAAATATAGAAGGAGTCAATGGACCATCCGCTCCCGGCTATTGATGATGCCGCGCGAACAATTCCCCGAACAGCTCGCGCACTTTTTCCCTGGCGCGGGCGAAGGCGGCGCGTCCCCTGGGCGTGATGGCATAAAGCCGCCGCGTCCGCCGGCCGGTCCTGATCATGCGCGAGCGCAGATAGCCCTTTTTCTCAAGCCCGTGCAGCAGCGGATACAGGGTGCCGGGGCTGAGCGCATAGCCGTGATGGCCGAGCTCCTCGATGATCCAGGCGCCATAGACCGGCCGCTCGCTGGCGTGATGCAGCACATGCAGGCGGATCAGCCCCGCATAGAGATCGCGGTCGGTGGAAAGGCTGGTCTTTGCCGCTGGCATCATGTCCGCTTCCGGTCGCGGCGAATATCACGCTTCGCGGCCCTCAAGACAAGATGATGACAGGCGCGGAATACAAATTCGTATAGTCGGATTTCGATATCGACGGCCGATTATGGCTGTGCGAGCCTCGGCCTCGAGAACGGCGAAGCGGGGCAAGCCATGGAAATCACACTGCATGATGCCGTCACCGTGCTGCATGGCATGGGCTTTGGCGGGCTCTTGCTCCTCACCTTCTCGGGCGCGGGCTTTGCGATCTATTCCGTCGCGATGTCGGGCAGCAACTGGACGCCGACCGAACGTGAAGGCCGTTTCTTGGGCCTGTATTTTTCGGCGATGGCGGGGCTGGCCTGGCTCGCCGTCATCGCCGGCGCCTATCTGGTCTATCCCTGGTATCGCGCGCGGCCGCCGGCTGGCACCACCGATCTTTCCGGCTATCCGCAGCGCCTCTTGATGTCGAACCCCATGACCGCCGGCTGGCATGACATCGGCATGGAATGGAAGGAACATCTCGCCTGGTTCGCGCCCCTCTGCCTGACCGCGGTGGCCTATATCTTCCTCGCCTATCGCGGCCAGCTGCGCCGGCACAAGGGCCTGCGCGAAGCGGCGATCGCCCTCCTGGCGCTGGCTTTCTTCGCCACGGCGGTGGCGGGCTTCTTCGGCGCCATGCTCAACAAGAACGCGCCGGTTCGTGGCGGGCGCACCATTGTCCTGATGGCGGGAGAGAAATCATGAGCAACGGCAAAGGGGCGGCTGCGATCCTGGCGCTGGGCATCGGCGCATTGGTGCTTGGCATCTTCACCTTGTCGGGCGACGCCATTCCGTCCGCCGCCCGCTTTTTCAATGTCTGGAATCCCACCGGGCCGCTGTCAGGCGTGACCGGCCTCACCATCATTGTCTGGCTGATCGTCTGGTGGCTGCTGGCGCGAGCGTGGGGCACGCGCGAGGTGAATCTGAGCCGCGTGAACTGGGCGGCGGGGCTGATGATCGTGGCGGGCCTGCTTCTCACCTTTCCGCCGGTGATGGATTTCCTGCAGGGCAAGTAAACGCGACTTGGTTGGGGAGCCAGGATGATGCCAGAGCGCTCGCTTCTCGCCGGTCTTTTCCTCTTGACGCTCGCCTCGCCCGCTTTTGCCGGGCCGCCCTATATCACCGACGATCCCGAGCCGGTCGATCTGGGCCATTGGGAAGTCTATGGCTTTTCGGCAGGCGCGGCCGGTCATGGCGCGGCCAGCGGCATCGGCCCCAGCCTGGAAGTGAATTACGGCGCCGCCCCCGGGCTGCAACTGCATATCATCGGCGGTTTCGCCTATGATGACACGCCCGACAGCTCGCTGCATTTCGGCGTCAGCGACACCGAGCTTGGCGCCAAGCTGCGCTTCGTCGATCCGGAAAAGGACGATTGGTATCCGCAGATCGGCATCTTCCCCCTGGTCGAAGTGCCCACCGGCAACGCCAGACGCGGATTGGGCGCGGGCGAATGGCAAGAGTTTCTTCCCATCTGGGCGCAAAAGGATTGGGACGATTGGACCACCTATGGCGGCGGCGGCTATTGGATCAATCCGGGGCTTGGCAACCGCAACTGGTGGTTCTTCGGCTGGCTCTTGCAGAAGAAAGTGACCGAAGAGCTGACGCTTGGCGGCGAACTCTTCCACCAGACCGCGAACACGATGGCCGGCCACGCCTCCAGCGGCTTCAACCTGGGCGGCCAGTATGATTTCACCGACCACGACCATCTTCTGTTCTCGGGCGGGCGCGGCGGCACGCTCTATGCGGTCGATGGCCCGGCGGTGGGTTATCCCACCACCTATTATCTTGCCTATCAGTGGACCAGCTAGAGTTTCAGGCGAATGCCCGAGAAGACGCTGAACGGCGCGCCGGGACTTTCGAACCGATAGTCCGGATTGTCGTCATTGACGCCGGGCGCGCCGACGCGGGTGGGATCGCCCAGGACGCCAAAGGTCGCGTATTTGGTGTCGGTGACATTGACCAGGTCGAGCCACCAGGTCAGCGATCGGGTCACATTGTACGACGTGTGCAGGTTGAGAAAGGCGAAGCCCGGCAAGGGCGCCATCCGGTTCGCCTCGTCGCCCCGGAAATATTGCGCGCTTTCATAGACCAGCGCGCCGCCCACGCTCCAATCCTGCAGTAACGCATAATCGGCATCGAGCTTGACGCGGTCGGCGGGAATTCCCGGCAGCCGGTCCCCGGCGCTGACCAGGATATTGCCGTCGGCATCGGCGGCGCTGTTGAGCGCCGACGGCAGCAGGAAGGTGGATTGGAACGTCGCGTCCACATGGCTGTAGCTCAAGGACGCGCGCAGCCGGTCCGCATGATAATTGAGCCCGGCATCGACGCCCTGGCGGCGCGTGCCGCGGATATTCTGGAAATAGCCCGCGCTCAGCGAGGTGGCGACCGCATAGATATCGTCGTCCACATCGGTGCGGAACAGATTGGCGTTCCAGGCGAACTGGCCGGCGCTGCCGAAAATCCCGGGGGCATCGAAACGTCCCCTGAGTCCTGCTTCGTAAGTATGCGACACCACTTGGCGCAGATTGGGCGGATCGCTGGACAGGCTCGACGGCAACAGGCAAGGCGCCGCCGGATCGGAGCATTCGATTTCGGCGGGCGTGGGCGCGCGATTGCCTTCGGAATAGCCGCCGAACGCGGTGAGCGACGGCGTGGCGCGCCAGCTTGCGCCGATGGCGGGATCGAAGCGGCCATAGCGGTTGTCGCCGCTGAGCGCCGACCCCAGTTGATCGGCAAGATCGATCCTGGCCATATTGTAGCGACCGCTGGCGGTGATGGACAAATCGCGTGTGGCGTCGAACGTGTCGGTGACATAGACGCCGTAATAGGTGTTGGCGGCATGAAGGCCGACCGGCGTCGCCGTGAACGGCGTGCCTTCCGGCGTGGCGACGAAATAACCCGACGGCTGGACCACCAGCTTGGGATCGATCGTGCCCAGCTCGGCGCTGGAACCGAATACGATGGCGTCCCGGTCGATGGAACCGCCCAGGGTGAACTGGTTGCGGTGACCGGCCACGCTTGCCGCGTCGTTGAGCTGGATGGTCGCGCCCACCGCTTCGGTGCGGATATTCTCGAAATCATTCTCGCCGATAGGGATCGTGCCCCCTTGCGAGATGTCCGGGATCGGCTGGCCGGCCTGATCGACGATCGGCGTGGCGGCGTCGCCTTGGCAAAGGCCCGTGCCCGCTGCGCAGGGCGCATAGTCGGTGGTGTTGCCGTTCACCACGCCCTGGTGAAACATCCGGTAATAGCTGTTGCCCTGCAAGGTCAGGCCGCCGCCCGCATCGTAATTCGCATTCAGGGTGACGAACTGAAGCCTGTTGTCGTTCACCTGCGGGCTGGTGAAGACCAGCGAACGGCCCACCGCCAGCTCCTGCACGGGCGACGGCGATTCACCCGATAGCGTGTTGTTGCCGCCGGTATAGCTGAGATCCAGCTTCAGCCCGCCGGAACGATAGCTGGCATCGGCATAAAGCTGCTCCAGCGTGTCGGGCGAGAATTGCCGCCAGCCATTTTCCTGAAGGCCGCGCGCGCTCACATAAAGACCGAACGTGCCGTCATTGACGCCGAACTGCACGCCTATCTGGCGCTGGCCCCACGAGCCGCCCGACAGATCGGCCTGCGTTCCCTGAAAAGTAAAGCCGTTCTTCATGGTCACGACCACCGCGCCGCCCAGCGCGTTCAGGCCATAGACGGGATTGGCGCTCACCAGATCGATGCGGTCGACCGCGCTGTCGGGGATCAGGTCCCAGTTCAGCGTATCGCCGAACCCTTCATTGACGCGCACGCCATTCTGATAGACCGCCAATCCTTCCGGCGTGCCCAGGACCGGCGACGCCTCGAAGCCGCGGAACAGGATGTCCGGCTGGAAGGGATCGTCCAGATTGTCGTTGATGTTGATGCTGCCGAGCTGGTCGCCCAGCGCGGTGATGGTGCTGGCCGCGCCTTCCTGCTCGAGGTCGCGCGCGAGAAGCGTTTCGGTTTCATTGGGAAGCTTGTCGGGGTCGATCCCCGTGCCCGGCAAGGGCGAGGTGCCGATCACGGTGACGATTTCCGGCGCCGTGTCGGCCAGCGCGCATGACGGAAGGGCGATCGACGCCAGGGCGAGCGCCGAAGCGAACTTGCGGGAAATCACATAGGCTCCG
>DATKPL010000213.1:0-5772 GCA_035524155.1 Rhizomicrobium sp. | reverse complement strand
AGAATTGCAGATTCTTGCCGTGCTCGATTGGAGGAGATTTGGCCGCGCGGCCGGATGTCAGACCGGCTTCCGCTTTTCCAGGCCGGTTCTCCATGACGCTAGTAAAGCCCGCCCGTGCCTTCGCCAATCACGCCGGGCGCGCTGCGCTGCTGGGGTTGTGCCGTTGCGGTTCCCGGTTGCGTGCTGATGGTGGCGGGGGCGCCTGCCACATCGCCGGCGGTGACGGTGGCAAGCGTCGGCGCATTCGCTTCACCCGGCGCGGTGCCGGCCTTGAAGGCTTCCATGATCGCGCCCGGCGTGCCGGGTGGAACCGGATCGCCGCTCTTCCAGTCGATCGGCACTTCCTCGATGCCGGGGGCGACGCGGAATGGCGTGGGCGGCGCATCCGCCAACGCGCCTTTCATGAAATCGCGGAAGATCGGCGCCGCCACCGTGGCGCCCTGCTCTTCTTCACCGTTGATATAGCGGCCAAGACCGCGCGGATTGTCGAAGCCCACGAACACGCCGGCGGCCAGGTCGGGCGAAAAGCCGATGAACCAGACGCTCTGCGAATCCTGTGAGGTGCCGGTCTTGCCGGCCAGGGGCTTGCCCACCGCCTTCACCGATTGGCCGGTGCCGCGCTGGACCACACCCTCCAGCATGGACACAATCTGATAAGCGGTGCGCGGGTCGATGATCTGCTGGCGGTCGTCGGCCAGCAGCGGCTCCTGTTGCCCGTGCCAATTGGGATCGTTGCAGCCGTCGCATTTGCGGTCGTCATGCAGCCAGATATTCCTGCCGTTGCGATCCTGGATGCGGTCGATCAGCGAGGCCTGGATTTTCTTGCCGCCATTGACGAACTCTGAATAACCCGTGACCAGCCTGAGCAGGGTGGTTTCATAAGAGCCCAACGAGTTGGCCAGAAGCGGCGGCAGCTTGTCGTAGACGCCGAAACGGATCGGATAAGGCACCACCTTGTCCATGCCCAGCGTATAGGCCAGCCGCACCGTCATCACATTGCGCGACAGTTCCAGTCCGCGCCGAAGCGTGGTGTCGCCCAGGAATTCATGCTCGAAATTCTCCGGCCGCCACAGGCCCTGGCCCGGGCCCATATCCATTACGAAAGGCGCATCCAGCACTTTGCTGGCCGGGGTATAGCCATTGTCCAGCGCCGCGGCATAGACGAACGGCTTGAAGGACGACCCGGGCTGACGTTCCGCCTGCATGGCGCGATCGAATTGCGACGAGGCGTAAGAGAAGCCGCCCGACAGCGCCAGCACGCGCCCGGTGTGCGGATCCATCGCCACGATCGCGCCGTTGATTTCGGGAATCTGCCGCAGACCGAACTCGCCCGGTTTGCCCTCGGCCTCGACCTGCAGCACATCGCCGGGCTTGGCGACCTGCTGTGGCGTGGTGGGAGCCGCGCCCCAGGTCTGGTTCTTCAGTTCGGGCTTGGCCCATTTGTAGCCATCGTAGGGAATCGTGCCGAATGTGCCGTCGGCAAAGCCGATGCGGATGTCCTTACCCGAATAGCTCAAGACCGCGGCCAGGCGCCAAGTCTCGATGCCGGATTGCTCGGCAGGATTGGACGCAAGCTTGGCGAGTTCGGCCTTCCAGTTGCCGCCGATGTCGAGATGCTTTTTCGCGCCGCGCCAGCCATGACGGCGATCGTAGCGCACCAGTCCCGAACGCAGCGCGCCCACCGCATAATTCTGCAGCCGCGTATCCAGTGAGGCGCGGACCTGAAGGCCGCCGTCATAAAGTGCCTTCTCGCCATATTTGCTGTAGAGCTGGCGGCGCACTTCCTCGACGTAATAGTCCACGTCGGCAGCCTGGCTGCCCAGGGCGCGGGTCTGGGTGTTGAGCGGCTCGGCCTTGGCATCCCTGGCCTGGGCGTCGGTGATGTAATTGTTGGCCTCCATCTGGTCGATCACCCAGTTGCGGCGGTCCACCGCAGCGGCATGATTGAAGCGGGGATCGTAATTCGCGGGCCCCTTGGGCAAGGCGGCCAGGAAAGCCACCTCGGAGATGTCGAGATCGTCCAGCGATTTGCCGAAATAATTCAATGCGGCGGCGGCCACGCCATAACTATGCTCGCCCAGATAGATTTCGTTGAGATACAGCTCCAGCACCTTGTCCTTGGGATAGGTGGCGTCGATGCGGATGGCGAGAATGGCCTCGCGGATCTTGCGGCTGAATTTGACGTCGGAATTGAGCAGGAAATTGCGCGCCACCTGCTGGGTGATGGTGGAAGCGCCCTGCGGACGGCGCCCTTCCAGCACCAGGCCCACATCCTTGACCGCGGCACGCAGGATGCCCGACGGGTCGATGCCCGGATGATTGTAGAAATTGCGGTCTTCGGCGCTGGTGAAGGCTTCCTTCACCAGCTTCGGAATGAAGGCGGCCGGCACGAAGATACGGGACTCGCGCGCATATTCGCCGATCACCGTGCCGTTGCCGGCATAGACGCGGGTGGTGACGGGGGGCGTGTAGTTCTGCAGCGCCGCGACACTGGGGAGGTCGCGCGTCACGGTGTAGAGGTAAAAGACCGCCGCCAGCGCGCCCAGTGCGGCAAGGGCGGCAGCGCCAAGTCCGGCATACACAAGAAGACGGCGGATCATGGATCCTCGGATAAACAGGCTTCCCGCCCGTTTCGGACGGGTGTCCTATAGTACCCCTTTTGGGTTGAAAAGAGGCGTAAGGGTTAAAGCGGATTAGGGCAAAGTTCCCGCGGAATTGGCGGAAAAATTGCGATCCACGGCGCGGGCGATGGCGCTCGCCACCCTCTCCCGCCAGGCCTGGGTGTTCATCTGCTCCGCATCCGACTCGTTGGACAGGTAACCCAATTCGATCAGGACCGCCGGCACATCGGGCGCCACCAGGACCGCCAGGCTGGCGGCCCGATGGGGACTGCGCGCCAGAAGATCGGTCACGCCATGGAGCTGACCAAGGGCGGTTTCGGCAAAGCGGGACGAGCGGTTGATGGTGTCGCGCTGGGCCAGATCGATAAGGATGGGCGCGACCGGACTGTCGGCGCGAGAAAGATCCACGCCGGCGATGATGTCGGATTGGTTTTCGCGCCTCGCCAGCGCCGCGGCTTCCCGGTCCGAGCGCCCGTCGTTCAAGGTGTAGATGGAAAGACCGCTCACATCCGCATCGGGATTGGAATCGGCGTGAAGCGAGATCATCAAATCGGCTTTGAGCTTGCGGGCGATCGCAACCCTTTGCGGCAAGGGGATGAAGACATCGCTGTCGCGGGTCATATGCACGGTGTAGCCGCGCTCCCGGAGTACCGACGCCAGCTTCAACCCTTCGGCGAGCACCAGGTCTTTCTCCATCAGGCCGTTGACGCCATTGGTTCCGGAATCGATGCCGCCATGACCGGGATCGATCACCACCACTTTGTGCCCGCTGACATGCGGCGTTTCCGGTTCGGCGGCCAATGCCGCCAGTTGCTCGGCATCGGCTTCCTTCGCCTTCAGGTCGGCGGGCCAGCCCGCATTGGCGGCGAACTTGCCCTGTTGGGTTGGAAAGAGATCGATCACCACGCGGTAACCGAAGCCATTGGACGGAGGGATCACCAGCGGCTCCGACACGGTCACCGGCCGGGAAAGATCGATCACCATGCGCGAATTGCCTTTGCGGAATACGCCATAGCGATAGGATTTCACGGAACCGAAACCTGACGGACGGGGCGCTTCGCCCATGCGCCATTGGACCTCGGGCAAATCCACCACCACCCGATCCGGATTGGTGAGGGTAAAGGTGCGCAGATTCACCGGGTCCGACAATTCAATGACAAAGCGGGTGCGGTCTTCATGTTCGCCGATGCGGGCGCTGAGCACGATGGGTTGGCTTCCCTGCGCATTGCTGCCGGGCGAAGGACCGGCAATCTGGCGTGGCGGCGCCTTGGGCGGGGCAACCGGGAGGTGGACGGCAGAAGGCGTCCCCGGGGCCTGCTGGCGCAGGATCTGGGCTATCGGATCGTTACCGGGCTGCGCGAATGTCCCGCCCGTTGCCCAGACAGTGAGAAATCCCGCTATCGAGCTGATGTATATTGATTTTCTTCTCACGGCGAAGATCATAAAGCCAAATTCGCTCCAGAAAACTTTCCCTTTGGTAAGGCTTTTATCTTCGCCCAGAGGGACCAGACCCTTGCCCGGGAGCGACCTGCCCCCTACAAGTGATTCCCATGCTGCTCCGCCCCGGCCTTTGCCGGAAGGTGCGGTGGTCCGGATGCCCCGCCGTCTCCCCAGAAATATTTCCTGAGACGGTGTGAGGGTCGCCCTCCATCGCAGATAGCAGCGCCTCCCCGCCTCCCGGCGGCTCGAATTTTTAAGTGTTATTCATGACCGGCAACTCGCGTCTCAACCCGATCCTTCCCGCAACAGCGGGTTCCGGCGGACGCTTGCCCCCAACAGCACGGCCCGCAGCCGCCCCCGCCTTCGCGTCACGACGCGACGGCCACGCAGGCGCGCGCCACGGAGAACTTCATGTCCAAGCGCATGCTCATAGACGCCAACCACCCGGAAGAGACTCGCGTGGTGGTTCTCGACGGATCCAAGGTCGAGGAATTTGATTTCGAGGCCGCGAGCAAGCGGCCCCTCAAGGGAAATATCTATCTCGCCAAGGTGACGCGCGTGGAGCCCTCGCTCCAGGCGGCATTCGTCGAATATGGCGGCAACCGCCAGGGCTTCCTCGCCTTCTCGGAAATCCATCCCGATTATTACCAAATCCCCGTTGCCGACCGGCAGGCCCTGCTTGCCGAACAGGAGGCCGAAGCGCGACGCCGCCAGGAAGACGATATCGAAAGCTTCGAGATCGGCGGAAAATCCGAGGAGGAGGAAAACGAGGAGGAAAACGAGGAGACTGTCGAGGAGGCCGCCGAGGACGAAACCTCTGTCCCGCTCGATGCCGCCAGTATCGGTCCCATCCTGGAAAGCGAGCCGGAGGAAGCTCCCGCCCCCGTCGAGGACGACCACCACGAAGAGGGTGACGAGGTTTTCGTCAATCATGGCGGCTTTCAACGCGACGATATCGAGCATCACCACGGGGACGAAGAAGCCCCGCTCAGCAAATCCGAGGCCGCGCACGAGGATGCGCCCGATTACGGCCACGACCCGGATGCGATGGAAGCCGAGGCGGCGGAAGAGAATGAAGGCGAAATCGAGCCGGTGAGCGCCGGCGAAGCCGCTGCCGATTCCGAACTCGGCGCCGCCGAAGCTGCCGAGGACAATGAAGGCGCCATCGAGCCGGTCAGCGCCGAGGGTGAGGTTGGCGAAGGCGAAACCGGTGAAAAGAAACTCCAGATGCAGCGGCCGCCCCAGAAATGGATGCGCAGGCGTCACTACAAGATCCAGGAAGTGATCAAGCGCCGCCAGATCATCCTGGTGCAGGTGGTCAAGGAAGAACGCGGCAACAAGGGCGCGGCGCTTACCACCTATCTGTCGCTGGCCGGCCGCTATTGCGTGCTGATGCCCAATACGCCTCGCGGCGGCGGCATTTCCCGCAAGATCACCAACGCCTCGGACCGCAAGCGCCTGAAATCGGCCGTGCAAGGCCTGGAATTGCCCGACGGCATGGGCCTGATCATCCGCACCGCCGGCGAGAACCGCACCAAGCTCGAGATACGGCGCGACTATGAATATCTGATGCGGCTGTGGGACACGATCCGGGAAAAGACACTGTCGTCCAACGCCCCCGCCAATGTCTATGAGGAAGGCGACCTGATCAAACGGGTGATCCGCGACCTTTACACCAAGGATGTCCAGGACATTGTGGTGGAAGGCGAGC
>DATKPL010000212.1:0-6774 GCA_035524155.1 Rhizomicrobium sp. | reverse complement strand
AGAAATCTGCATTCATGATGCCGCGCGTGTCGTCGGTGAGCGGCAGAACGCAGACACAATAATCGCACTGCGCCAGGAATTGCGGCAACTCGCCCGCGCCGGCAAAACTTTTCACGTCAGGCACATTTTTGCGCGAACGGCTCCAGCCGATGAGTTGGAAATCGAACGGCAAAAGACTGGTGGCGATGGTCGCGCCGATATCGCCCAACCCCAGTATGCCGATGCGCGTGTCGCGCGACGGCTTGGGCAGCATGCGCTGCTGCCATTTGCCTTGCCGCTGCATGGCGTCGAAGAAGCGCTGGCTGCGATGGGCGATCAGCACATGCATGGTGACGTATTGCGCCATCTCATGCATCAGGGTGGGATCGACAAAACGCGTCAGCGGCAAATGCCTGGGAAATTCCGGATCGCGCAGGAAGCCGTCCACGCCCGCGCCCAAGGAGAACACCGCTCTCAGGTTCGGCAGCGTCTTCAGGTATCCGGGGGGCGGGCGAAAGCCGGCGACATAACGAATGTCTTCGGGCGCGAAATCATCGCGGCCCATCAGCACCGCATCAAAACCAGGGCCGCTCAACCCGCTTTTGACCAGGGCATCCCAGCCCGGTGGCAGCGTGAAGAGGACTTTCGGCTTTGCCAGAGTCCGCTCTTACTTTTTCGGCGTGGCCGGCGCGGCGGGAGCCGATTGCGCATTGGCGGCGCCGGGGGCTGGTGTCGCGGCCTTGGTCGTTCCGCTGGGGGCCGTGGTCTCGGCTGCCTTGCCGGCGCCGGCCGGAGCCGGCGTCGCCGCCGGAGCGGTGGCGGAAGCCGCACCCGTTGCCGCACCGCTGGCCGGCGCATTGCCGGCCGGAGCCGCGGCAGGCGCTGCGGTCTTGGGCGCGGGCGCCGGGATCGCGGCGGGGCTATCGGCATTGCTGCGCAAATAGGCGATCAAGTTGATGCGGTCTGATTCCTTGGAAAGACCGGCGAAGCTCATCTTGGTGCCGGGAATATAGCTGCCCGGCGACTTCAGGAATTTGAACAGCTCGTCATAGGTCCAGTTGCCGCCCTTGGCCTTCATGGCGCTGGAATAGTCGAAGCCGGGATGGGTGGCGCGCGGACGGTCCACCACGCCATAGAGATTGGGGCCGATCTTGTTGGGACCGCCCTTGGAAAGGTCGTGGCATTGTTCGCATTTCACCGAGATGGTCTTGCCGGTCGCGACATCGGCGGCGGGAAGCACGGTGCCCCAATCGGGCATCACTTCGGCGACGGGCGCGGTCGCCGCGCCGGACGCGGTTTCGGCCACGCCCTCCACCACATAACCGGGCTTGGCGGGCACTTCGGGCTCATAGATCACTTCGGCCACCTGGCGGACGACAAAGATGAAGATCGCCGTGCCAAGCACTGCGCCGATGATCTTGTTCCACTCAAAGGAATCCATAAGCGTAAAGCTCCCCTAACCGGGCGTTCGGGCCGGTGAAATACGGGCGGACATTACCCGCCCATCCCCTCCCGTCATTGCGGCGAAGCGCCGCATAGAATAGGTCCGGAAAGGGTCAGATCGCTGGCTTTGGGGACTGATCCAGGCCTAAAAGGCCGCCCAAGGAACTATCCAGGAACTGCCCAGGAACCGTTGGTGAAACCGATCCTCCTTATTCCGGCCCGCCTGGCGGCCACGCGGCTGCCGGCAAAGCCCCTGGCCGATATCGCGGGCGTGCCCATGATCGTCAGGGTGGTGCGTCAGGCCATGGCCGCGGAATTGGGGCCGGTTGTGGTGGCGGCCGGCGACCGGGAGATCGTGTCGGTGGTGGAAGCGGCCGGGGGCAACGCCGTCCTCACCGACCCCGCTTTGCCATCCGGCTCCGATCGCATCCATGCCGCGCTCCAGGCGCTGGACCCGGATGGCCGCCATGATGTGGCGGTCAATTTGCAGGGTGATCTGCCCGCGCTCGAACCCGCCCAGATTCGCGCGGTGGTGTCGGCGCTTGAGGAAAGTGGGGCAGACATCGCCACCCTGGCGGCCGAGATCATCGATCCCGCCGAGCATGACAATCCCAATGTGGTGAAAGCGGTGGTGGCGTGGGGGCCGGGGGGCCGTTTGGGCCGGGCGCTTTATTTCACCCGCGCGACCGCGCCGACAGGGGACGGCCCGCTGTTTCATCATGTGGGCATCTATGCCTATCGCTGCGCGGCGCTTGCACGTTTTGTCGGCTTGCCGCCTTCGCCGCTGGAGAAGCGCGAGAAGCTCGAGCAGCTGCGCGCCCTGGAAGCGAATATGAGCATTGCGGTGGCGCGCGTGGACAGCGTGCCGCTCAGTGTCGATACTGAGGCCGATCTCGCCAAAGCCAACCAGTTCTTCGCACGGAAATTCGCGTCATGATCCGGTCCATCGCCTATGCCAAGCGCGTCGCCTTCCAGGGCGAGCCCGGCGCCTATGCAAATCTCGCCGCGCGCGAGGCGATCCCGCACGCCACCGCAATCGCCCAGGCGAGCTTCGAGGACGCGATCGAGGCGGTGAGAAAAGGCGACTGCGATCTCTGCATCATTCCGGTGGAGAATTCGCTGATCGGGCGCATCGCCGACATCCACCATCTTCTGCCGGATTCGGGCCTGCACATTGTGGGCGAGCATTTCCTGCCCATCCATCATCAATTGCTGGGCCTGAAAGACGCGACGCTCGAAGGCATCAAGAGCCTTTACAGCCAGGCGCCCGCCTTGGCTCAGGCGCGCAACATTGTGCGCGAACGCAAGTTGATGACGCATAACTGGTACGATACCGCCGGAGCCGCCAAGCATGTCGCGGAATTGAAGGATCCTGCCGCCGCAGCACTGGCCTCATCGCTGGCTGGCGAACTTTATGGCCTGAAGATCCTGATGCGCGACGTCGAAGACGAACATCACAATATGACGCGCTTCTTGATCATGGCGCGCGAGCCGGACGACGCGCCCAACAACGGCAAGGTGGTCACCAGCTTTGTCTTCCGGGTGAAGAATGTCCCCGCCGCCCTCTACAAGGCGATGGGCGGTTTCGCCACCAACGGCGTGAACATGACCAAGCTCGAATCCTATCAAATGGGCGGTTCATTCAACGCCACGCAATTTTACGCGGATATCCAAGGCCATCCCGAAGACCCGCCGGTAATGCGGGCATTGGAAGAGTTGAGCTTTTTCACCTCGCGCCTCACCATCATGGGCGTCTATCCCGCGCATCCGTTCAGAGAGGACATGCCGGGTTGAGGTTTGTGCGGTTCCGCGCATTCCGCTAGGGTTGCCGCGGGCCCACGCGGAGCATCCCATGAGCTTTCCGGCAACCACCGTGCGTGTCACCGGCATCGAGCCGGCGGGCGAAACCAAGGTGCGCATCAAGCTGGAAATGTTGGTGGATGTGCATCGCCTGGCGGAAGTGGGCAGCGAGATGCTGCATGCCGCCGTCAAGCGCGCCAAATCCGAACCGCGCAAGAAACATTAGGCTTGATTGGCCCAGTCCGCGATCAGTGTGTGCGCAATGGCGATCACCGCGGGTAACTTCAGACCGTCGTCCTTGGGCTGCGCCAGCCTTTCGCGCACATCGTTTTTATGCATCCAGCGCGCGGATTCGATTTCCTTGCCGTCAATGCGAAAATCCTTCGACAATGCCTCGGCGTAGCACCCCAACATCAGGGACGAGGGAAATGGCCAGGGCTGCGAAGCGTGATAGCGCACATCGCCGACTGTCACGTCGGCTTCCTCCTTCAATTCGCGCTTCACGCCTTCTTCCATGGTCTCGCCCGGCTCCAGAAAACCGGCAAAAGCGGAATAGAAGCCTTCGGGAAAGCGTTTGTTATGTCCCAGCAGGCATTCGTCTCCCAGGATCGGCAGCATGATCACCACCGGATCGGTGCGGGGGAAATGCTCCGCGCCGCATCTGGGACAGACCCGGCGATAGCCGCCGTCCTGGATTTCGGTCGCGTTGCCGCAATTGGGGCAGAAGCCGTGACGGCGATGCCAGTCGATCAGCGCCTTGGCCTGTCCGGCAATCGCGGTGTCCGTATCGGGAAGAATAAATGCCGCGGCGCGCATGTCGTGGAAATCGCCATGCGCCGCCAGCGGTGGCGTTTCGCTGTCCGGCAGGGCCGCGGCGAACAGGGGGCGCCCGTCCCGCAGTCCCAGAAAAACGCAAAAACTGTCGGGCGCGATCTCGCTGCCGGCAAGAAACGCGGCACGCTTGTCTTTGAGCAGGGGCTTGGCTTGCCACAATGGCAGGAACAGAGCGTCGGGCTTTTGCCGCTGCGCCATGACCCAAGCCGGGTCGCCGCGCTCCATGGAAGCCCGGTCGAGGGGATTGCCGGTGAAGGAAAGCATGGGCTTTTGTAGGGTTCCCCCGCCGGACTCGCAATCGCGGAGAACAGGGACTATATCCCCGCCCGGAAGTCCGTTTGGACGAGCCGCTCGCTAACCCGGTCAGGTCGGGAACGAAGCAGCCGTAACGAATCCGGCCCGGGTCAGGCGGGCTTCCACCTTCTCCACAAAATTGGCGTCCGGCTTGCACACACAGGCGCGTCCGCCTTGCTATAGTCGCCCCATGTCCGAGCCCCGTTCCTTAGACCTTGGCGCCCCCGAGGAAGCCTATCGCGTCCTGGCGCGCAAATACCGGCCGTCCGATTTCACCGGCCTGATCGGGCAGGAAGCGCTGGTGCGCACCCTGTCGAACGCCTTCGCCACCGGCCGCATCGCCCATGCTTTCATGCTCACCGGCGTGCGCGGGGTGGGCAAAACCACCACCGCGCGCATCATCGCCCGCGCGCTCAATTGCATCGGCCCGGACGGCAAGCGCACCGAGCCCACCATCCATCCCTGCGGGGTCTGCGATCCCTGCATCACCATCGCGGAATCGCGCAATGTCGATGTGCAGGAGATGGACGCCGCTTCCAACAACGGTGTGGACGAAGTGCGCCAGATCATCGAGGCGGTGCGCTATGCCCCCGCTTCGTCGCGCTACAAGGTCTATATCCTGGACGAAGTGCACATGCTGTCCAAGCCGGCCTTCAACGCGATCCTCAAGACGCTGGAAGAACCCCCGCCGCATGTGAAATTCATTTTCGCCACCACCGAAATCCGCAAAGTGCCGGTGACGGTGTTGTCGCGCTGCCAGCGTTTCGACCTGCGCCGTATCGAGGCGGGTGAATTGGCGCAATATCTGGGTCAGATCGCCGCCAAGGAAAAGGTCGAAATCGAGGAAGGCGCTCTGGCCTTGATCGCACGCGCCGCCGAAGGTTCGGCCCGCGATGCGCTGTCCTTGCTCGACCAGGCTATCGCGCACAATGAGAAAGGCGCGATCACGGCCGAAACCATGCGTCAGATGCTGGGCTTGGCCGACCGCGGCCGGGTGCTGGATCTGTTCGAGAAAGTGATGAAGGGCGATGTGCCCACGGCGCTGGACGATCTTGCCGCGCTTTATGATTCCGGCGCCGATCCCCTGGCGGTGATGCAGGATCTGCTGGAGATCACGCATTTCCTCACGCGCTTGAAAGTCGCGCCCGCCGCGCAAGGCTTTTTCGACGGCGCCTCCAGCGAAGCCAAGCGCGCCGCCGATCTGGCGGCAAAGCTGCAGGTCTCTTCGCTCACCCGCGCCTGGCAGATGCTGCTCAAGGGCCTGTTTGAAGTGCGCGATGCCGTCAGGCCGATTTCGGCTTGCGAGATGGCGCTGATCCGCCTGGCCTATGCCGCCGAATTGCCGCCCACCGACCGATTGGTGAAAGACCTGATGGACGGTGGCGCTCCGCCCCGCGCCGCCGCGCCGGCAAGCGCTGCGCCCGCGCGTGGTCCGGTGGCATCGTCATCTGTCGCACCCAAGGGCGCACCCGCGCTTAACATGGCGCCCGCTGCCGAAAGCGCGCCGACCCTGCGCGGGTTGGAAGACATAGCGGCCATGGCGCAGAAAAACAGCGCCCCCGTTCTCAAGGTGCATATCGAAAACGACATGCATCTGGTGAAGCTGGAGGCGGGACGGCTGGAATTCCGCCCCAGCCCCCGCGCACCGCGCAGCTTGGCAGGCGATCTGCAGCAAAAATTGCGCGACTGGACCGGTGTGCGTTGGACCGTCTCGATCTCCAACGAACCCGGCCAACCCACCTTGGCGGAAGCAAAAAAGAACGCCAAGGCGGCGCGCATCGAAAGCGTGATGCAGGCGCCCATCGTGCGCGCCGTGCTGGATCGTTTCCCCGGCGCCGAAATCGTGGCGGTGCGCGATATCGCGCAAGATGAGGCCCCGCCCGAAGCGCCGGATGCCAGCGATTCCTGATGGCCGGCGGTTCCGAAATCGAGCGATTGATTCAGCTTCTGGCCAAATTGCCGGGGCTTGGCCCGCGCTCTGCCCGCCGTGCGGCGTTGGTGCTTCTCAAGAAACGCGATCTGCTGCTGGAGCCGCTGGCGGCGGCAATGACGGAAGCCGCCGCAGCGACGCGCTCCTGCGAAATCTGCGGCAATCTCGATAGCCAGTCGCCTTGCGCGATCTGCCGCGATGGGCGCCGCGATCCGCATGTGATCTGCGTGGTGGAAGATGTGGCGGATCTCTGGGCGCTGGAGCGGGCGGGCGTATTCCGCGGGCGTTATCATGTGCTGGGCGGCGCGCTGTCGGCGCTCGATGGCGTGACACCCGAACGGCTCAACATCACTTCGCTCTTGTCGCGCGTGAAGGAAGGCGCGGTCGAGGAAGTGGTGCTGGCGATGAACGCCACGGTCGAAGGCCAGACCACGGCGCATTATCTGATGGATTTGTTGGGCGATCTCAAAGTCACCCGCCTGGCCCATGGCGTG
>DATKPL010000211.1:0-3252 GCA_035524155.1 Rhizomicrobium sp. | reverse complement strand
AATACAACTGGAGCAGTACGCTCGGGATCATTGTGGGAGCGAGGGTGTTCGCCTGGGGCCACAGGGAGACGGCGCTTGTGACCCCGGTAATCGCCATCAATTATGTTCACTGACGCGTGAATGGTCATATCGAAAACAGGGCGATTGGTCATTCCTCCGATCCGTGCGACCGGTCATCCTGCGACGTCACAATGTGCTGCACGCCTGGAAGGACCGGTGGGATGAAGAAAAGGGTGAAGGTCTGGGGCGCGGCGCTGCTGGGCGCGGTTCTTGTCACTGCCGCCGGCGTGCGGATGACGCCGGCAGCTGGGGAGTCATCCACCGATGAGCAGCAGATCAGGACCCTGCAGAATCGTTTGGCGGCCTCGGTCTCCGCGCGGGACCTGGACAGCGTCATGAAGGCTTATGTTCCGGGCAACGAATTGTTCGTCTTTGACAGCGATCTTCCGCGCCAGCATGTCGGTTGGGCGTCGTTCAGGCAGGATTGGGGAAATTTTATCAACCTCGCCCGGGATGCCCGCTACGAGATTCGGGATTTGGGCATAACGGTGGTCGGAAGCGCCGCTTTCAGCCACCACCTTGCTCATATCTCGTGGACAAGCAAAAGGGACGGCTCCCATCACGAACAATTGATGAGCATGACCGACGGCTACCGCAAGATAAACGGAAAATGGCTGATTGTGCTGGAGCATTTCTCGCTGCCGGTGGTGGATGGCAAGGCGGTGCCGGTCGCATGGCCAAAAGACTAACCTCTCCAGTTCGCCGGGAGAGCTATCACGTTTGCGAAATTGCGAGCAGACGGCCGCTTTGAAGCGGGGCATCTGCTCGCAATCCTTATCCCCGGTTTTGCGCCGGGCCCATACCATGTCTGCCTATTCGGCGGCCGCGCGCGGCATGCGCATCGCCATGCGATGGACGCGATGCCAGCCGAAATGACCATCGTGACGGGCCGCGAATTGCGTATGCGGCACCGCCATGTCGGAGGTGAAAGAGCCGACCGGGGCGGCGGCGTCTTCCTCGGTGCCGGCGATGGCGGGCAGGCCGATGCCCGCCGCCAGAGCCAAGGCCAATGACGAAATGCGGATGAAATTTCTCATGAAAGTCGCTCCTCGATAATCGTTGGTCCCGCTTGGGTGCGGATGACGATCAAGCTAGGCGCGGACGCGGAAAACCCCGAGTCAAGTGATCGCAAGCGATGCGTAAAGCTTCGTAAAAGCCTCGTCGCTTCTGTGTAAAGACGGCCTGGCAGGCGTTTCGGAAAGGCAACGCAATCGCCTTTCAAACATTTATTGGATGAGACCCTGCTGGAAACACCGTCATGCGCCCCTTCGCCATTGCCGCTTTGCTCTCGGTTGCGCTGGCGGGACCGTGCCTGGCCGATCCCGGCGATCAGGTCTCCTCGCCACAGCCCGCCATGACCGTGGTGGACGGCAGCGATGCCAGCGTCCCGGTCGGTTCGACGGTCGTGGATGGCATCGATGGGCAGGGCGCGGGCGCGCTTGACGACCTTCCCACTATCGCCACCCACGCGCCCACGCCGTTGATACAGGCGTCTGTCCTGAAATAGCAGATGAAGTGAGGCCGCCGCATGTCGGAAGCGTTGCGCTTCCTGTCGCGCCCACGGCCTCATGCAACCCTCTGCGCTGCAGCAAACCGGCGCCGCTTTCGCCGTTTTCACTCCCCATTTCCGCCATTTTGTCCGCGCACCGTTTCCTCTCGGGTGTTGAGGGAAAACGGGAGAGAATATCGATGCTAAGAGTAAGACCCGCGGTGTTCGCCGCCGCAGCGTTGGCCGTCAGTGCGTTCAGCCTTGGCGGTTGCGCCACGGAAGACTATGTCGACAAGCATGTGGCGACGGTGGACGCCAAGGCGCAGGCCACGCAAGGCGAAGTGGATCAGCAACAAGCCCATTTGAGCCAACTCGACCAGACGACCCAGGACGCGCTCAACCGCGCCGAGGCCGCCGGCAAGCTGGCCCAGGGCAAGTTCCTTTATTCCATGGTCCTGTCGGACGATTCAGTGAAGTTCCCGGTGGACAGTTCCAAGCTGTCGCCGGAAGCCAAGCAGCGCCTGGCCGATTTCGTCGAGAAGCTGAAGAATGACAACCGCAATGTGTATCTGGAAATCCAGGGCCACACCGATTCCGCCGGACCGGATTCGCTCAACGAACGTCTGGGCGAACAGCGGGCCGAAGCGGTGCGCCTCTACATGAACCAGGAAGGCGTCGCCTTGAACCGCATGAACACCATCTCCTATGGCGACAAGGATCCGGTCGCCAGCAACAAGACGCGCGTCGGGCGGGCGCAGAACCGCCGCGTCGTCCTGATCGTGATGTCGTGAGATTGCCGGGGGCCGCTTGGTGAGCGGCCCCTTGTTCTTCAGCGCACGCCCAAAAGGTCCGACCAGCGCCAGTCGCCGGTGCCCACCGCGAAACGCGTGCCGCCATCGGCCAGCGACAACAGCACCAGCCCGTGCATGCGCATGTTGCGGCAGGAAGCGGGCGAGAAGCCCACTTCCCACATGATCGCCTCGCGCACCGCCGACAGGCCCTTGCCGTCCTGATCGCCGTTGCGCACCCAATCGCCGTCCCAGACCATGATCGCCTTGCCCGAACGATGCGCCTCGGCGACGGCCGAGCGCACCATGGGATCGCGGCGCAGTGCCTGCTGCACCGCGCGGGCGATGTCGCAACCGCCGCCGCTCCCGCCGCCTTCGCCGGCGCTGGCCGCGCCCGCGAGCTGGGCGCTGCTGAGAATGTCGGAATTGTCCGGGACTTTGATCGGCGATTGTTCGGGCGCATGGGCGGTGATGGCGATATGGGGCGCGGGAACGGCGCCGGCTTCGGGCGCAAGCATGGTGGGTTCTGGCGGGCTCGGGGCCACGGGCTTTTGCGTTTGATACAGGGTCACCTGCAGCGGCGGTGGAGGAGGAAAATTGCGCGCGGGCGGGTTGGCGGGGCGCGGCCAGAAGAGCAGGGCGAAGATCGCCGCATGCGCGGTTACCGTGACGGCGCCGGCCACAAAACGGCCGGGCCGCCGAGGGCCACGCTTTTCCGGCGGCGGGCGCAAGGTTCCGGGCATTGCAACTCCCAAGACCGCGCAAAGGAAACACGATCAAAGGGCAGGAATTTGGCGAAATCGAGCCGACCGCGCTTTACGCCCTCAGCACCTTGCGCAGGGATTTCTCGATCTGGCCGCCGCACCAGGCGTCGCCGTAATCCTGGCGCGCCTTGGCCGCCAGCGCGGCGAGCGG
>DATKPL010000210.1:0-3990 GCA_035524155.1 Rhizomicrobium sp. | reverse complement strand
GGTGGACGCGGCGAGAATGAACGAGTCAAACCGCCGCCAGCGCTCATAGCGTTTCAGCACATCCAGCGCGCCGATATCCTGGCCCAATCGCGCAGCATCCAGCACCGTTTCCGCCAACGCCGCAGCATCCTTCAAACCCAGATTCAAGCCCTGGCCGGCGATGGGATGAATGCCATGGGCGCAATCGCCTGCCAGCGCAAAACGGGGCCGCACATAATCGCGCGCCAGATGGAAATTCAGTGGATAGGACCAGCGTGCTCCCACCACTTTCGTCTTTCCCAGATGCGCGCCGAATCGCGCCGCCACCTGGGCATCGAACGCATCGGCGTCAAGCGCCAGCATGGCGGGCGCCTTATGCCTAGCCTCGGTCCAGACCAGGGACGAGCGATTGTCCGTCATGGGCAGGATAGCGAAGGGGCCCGACGGCAGGAAATGCTCATAGGCAACGCCATTGTGCGGCCTGTCGTGATGAACGGTGGCGACGATGCCGGTCTGCGGATAGGACCAGCCGACGACACCGATGCCTGTCGCCTTGCGCAGTTTGGAGTCGCGGCCGTCGGCGGCGATGGCCAAGCGAGCCCGATATTCACTGCCGTCGCTCAATTGCGCGCGGACATGGCCGCCTTCCACGGTCACGGATCGAACCTCGGCGGGCGCAACCAAAGTGAGATTTTTCTCTTGCCCGGCGACGGCATGGAGGGCGGCGCGGATATGCCGGTTCTCGGCAATATGGCCCAGACTGTCCGCGCCCACCTCTTGCGCGTCGAAATGCAGCGAGAAGGGCGAGGTCGCGCGGCCCACTGCGCCGTCGCTGACCAGGATTTCACGGATGGGCTGCGCCTCGGGCGCCAGATGCGTCCAGACCCCCAACACCTGCAGCATGCGCACATTGGCGTAGGCGAGCGCGGAGACGCGGCCATCGAATTCAAGCGCGACCGCGGTTGCGGGTGGGAGCGAATCTGCCACCGCAACCTTCAGGCCACCCTTGGCCAAAGCCAGACCCAGGGTAAGGCCCACCATGCCGCCGCCACAGACGATCGCATCATGTTGATCCATGGCTCGTGTAAGCCGCATTCATGGACAGAAGGAAAGAGCCTGCAGCGCATATAATTTGTGCATCCGCAGCGCTGCGCCTTTTTTTTGAGCAGAAAAAGCCTCGGCGCCATTCCTTTGGCAGAACAAATCGCATTATTTTCAATGGCTTAGAAAGGAGGGCGCTTCGGCACAAATTTTGATGAGGGTGTGGAAACAAGGGCCCATGTTTCCCATGAAGTTTTTCAAGTTTTTGGCGGCGCTGCTGCCCGCCATGTGTTTGTCCACGGCTGCGCTGGCGGCCACGCCCAAATTCGACAGCGGCGATACCGCCTGGATGCTCACTTCGTCGGCACTGGTGCTGATGATGACCATTCCGGGCCTGGCGCTTTTCTACGGTGGCATGGTGCGCAAGAAGAATGTGCTGGCGACATTGGCGCAAAGTTTCGGCGCCACCTGCATCATCACCGTGCTCTGGATGGTGATCGGCTATTCGCTCTCCTTCACCAGCAACGCCAACAGCTGGACCAATCAATTCATCGGCAGTTTCGACCAGTTCCTGTTGGGCAAGATGACCGTCAATGCGGTGAGCCCGCTGGCCACGACCATTCCCGAAACCGTCTACATGTTCTTCCAGATGACCTTCGCCATCATCACGCCCGCGCTGATCGCGGGCGCCTTGGCAGACCGGATGAAATTCTCGGCTTTCATGTGGTTCATGGCGCTGTGGCTGCTTCTGGTCTATTGCCCCATCGCCCATTGGGTCTGGGGTGGTGGCTGGTTGGGCACGTTGGGCGCGCTGGATTTCGCAGGCGGCACGGTGGTGCATCTCAATGCCGGCACCGCGGCGCTCGTTACCTGTCTGATGCTGGGCAAGCGCATCGGACTCAAAAGCGAAAGCATGGCGCCGCACAATCTGGTGTTGAGTGTGATCGGCGCATCGCTTCTGTGGGTGGGCTGGTTCGGTTTCAATGCCGGCTCGGCCACCGCCGCCAACGTCAATGCCGGCATGGCCGCCGTCGCAACCCAAGTCGCCACAGCGGCGGCGGCGCTGGCCTGGACGGCAGCGGAATGGATTATCGCCAAGAAACCCAGCGTGCTGGGCATGATCTCTGGCGCGGTGGCGGGGCTGGTGGCGATCACACCCGCTTCCGGTTATGTCGATCCAAAGGCGGCACTTCTGATCGGGTTCGCCGCCGGCTTTGTTTGTTATTTCTCGGCGGTGTGGGTGAAGCGCTGGATCGGTTACGACGATGCGCTGGACGCCTGGGGTGTGCATGGGGTGGGGGGCGCCCTGGGCGCTATCCTGACCGGCGTGTTCGCGTCTCATGCCATCAATTCCAGTGCCAAGGGCTGGCTGGCCGACGGCAATGGCCATCAGATGCTGCTGCAATTCTATGACGTGGCGGCGACGTTCCTCTATTGCGCCATCGTCACCTTCCTGATCCTGAAAGTGCTGGATTTGACGCTCGGGTTGCGCGTCAGCCGCGAAGACGAGATCGAGGGATTGGACTTCACCCTGCATGGCGAAACCGTGCATGGATAAGGCTTGGGCTGATGGACTTGGCCTGGGACTCGTGAGCGCGTAAAAATCACGAAGCTGCTTCGCGCGAGCTTTTGTGACTCAAACGCTGATGTCCGATTTGCCGGCGGGCCCTTTCGCCCGGCTGGCCGTATTGCTGGGCGATATCAAGCCCGGCAAAGATCCCATCAATCTTTCGGTGGGCGATCCCAGCGGCAGTGTGCCGGCCTTCGTCACCGAAGCACTGGCAAAAGCTGCCGCCACCTTCGGCAAATACCCGCCCATCACCGGTAGTGACGAATGGCGCGACGCGGCCGCGGCCTGGCTCAATCGGCGCTTCGGCCTGAATGGCGCGATCGATCCCGACAAGCATGTGCTGCCGCTCAACGGCACGCGCGAGGGCCTGTTCCTGGCGCTGTTTCCGCTTCTGCCGCTGACCAGGAATGGCGAACGCCCTATCGTGGCGATGCCCAATCCATTTTACCAGGCCTATGCCGCCGCCGTGCTGGGCGTGCATGCCGAGCCGCTCTATGTGCCGTCCACGGCAGCGACGGGTTTTCTGCCCGACTATGCCGCGTTGCCGGAAGCGGTGTTGAAGCGGTTGGCCGCGGTTTACATCTGCTCGCCGTCCAATCCCGAAGGCGCTGTGGCGAGCGAGGATTATTGGCGTCGCCTGTTCGCGCTGGCCGAGCGTTACGATTTCATTGTCCTGGCAGATGAATGCTACGCCGACATCTATTTCGATCAGCCGCCCGCTTCCGCGCTGCCGACGCGTCTGGCGCAATCGGACGGCTTCAGCCGATTGCTCACCTTTCATTCGCTGTCCAAGCGCTCGGGCTTGCCGGGCCTGCGCTCGGGCATGGTCGCTGGCGATGCCGACCTGATCGGGCGCTTTCGTGCTTTTCGTCACGTGGCGGGCCCGCAGATGCCCGGACCCATCATGGCGGCGTCGGCGGCAGCCTGGCGGGACGAAAACCATGTGGGTGCCAACCGCGCCCTTTATGCCGAGAAGATGGCGGCAGCCAAACGCATCCTGGGGAACCGCATGGCCCGGCCGGCCGGGGGCTTTTTCCTTTGGCTGGACACCGGCAATGGCGAGGAAGCCACATTGGGCCTGTGGCGCCGGCAGGGGGTCAAAGTCCTGCCCGGGGCCTATATGGGCCGCGAAATTGAGCCCGGAAAAACCCAGTCAAACCCTGGCTTTTCGTTTATCCGGATTGCGCTTGTTAGTGATTTATCAACCATTATGACCGCACTCGAAAGGGTGCGGGATTTTCTGGGATCCTGATCCGATATGGCACAGGGCGGTTTCGTTTTGGGCAGTTCGTCTTGGTCGAAGCTTTCTTCCCCCGCGCGGCAAAGCCGCTGGCGGGGGAAGATATCCGCCTGCGGGCTTGCCCGCATGGTGGACAGAAGGGGTAAAAGCTCATGCCTCA
>DATKPL010000209.1:0-4694 GCA_035524155.1 Rhizomicrobium sp. | reverse complement strand
CGGCTTCCCACTTTGCGGAAATGCTCCAGCTGATCGATCGTCATCTCCGGATAGCCGGTGAGATAGAGCAGCGAATAAAGCAGCATCGAGCCGTGACCGGCCGACAGCACAAAGCGGTCCCGGTCGGGCCAATGGGGATGTTCCGGATCGAATTTCAGGAAGCGGGAAAACAGCACCGTGGCCGCATCCGCCATGCCCATGGGCAGACCGGGATGGCCCGACTTGGCTTTTTCCACCGCGTCGATCGACAACATGCGGATCACATTGGCGAGGCGGCGCGTTTGAGCCTGCTCGGGCGGCGACTGGGTACTGGTCATGATCGGTTTCCCGTGAGGGCGTGGAGGCCTTAGCGAGGGGGGTCTGCCGCCGTCAAGAGGCGGCCTTAAAGACCTAACGCAAATGCGTTGACCCTCTTTCCCGGCGCGGCCTAAGGTCTTTTGCGGCCTCAAGATATGGAAAAGATATGAGCCGGCTGGATTTGGCGGAGAAACGCCTCGCCCAAGCGCTGGAAACACTGGAAAAGGCCGCCCAGGCAGCGGCCGGCCACGTCCAGGATCAATCCGCGACCGAGGCTTTTGCCCAGGAGCGGGAGCGCCTGTTGGCCCGGATCGCCCAACTGGAGGACGAATTGGCGGCTGTGGGGAGCGCCAGCCAGGAGGTCGAGGGCCGGCTGGACGGGGCAATCAGCGAAATTCGCGCGGCGCTAGCGAGGTAGGAGCGACGGCCAGGAAAAGTGGGACGAGCGCAGCGAGGAGCGGTTTTCCGAATGGCGCCGGAGGCGTCAACCAATAATGGGGCGCATCCGCGCCCGGACCGCGCGACAGAAGGAAGAGTCCAATGCCCTTAGTCAATGTGATGGTAAACGGCCGGGCCTACACAATAGCTTGCGACGAGGGCGAAGAAGACCATCTGCGCCAACTGGCCGGCGTGGTGGACGCCAAGGCGCAAGAGGTCCTGAGTTCCGTCGGCCAGGTGGGCGATGCGCGGCTTTTGTTGATGGCGGCGCTCCTGATCGCCGACGAGCATCATGGCGGACGCGAAGATGCCGCCGACCGCGATGCGGGGCATGAAGCCGCACGCGCGGAACTGGAAGGGCGCGCCGAAGCCGCGGAAACGCGCGCGGTCGCGGCGCTGGAACAGGTGGCAAGCCGTCTGGAACAGATTGCTGCCGGCCTCGCCGCCGCTTAGATTGGTGTTAGGACGGTGACTGCCTCGCGCGTCAGGTTAGCGATGCCCAGGGGCCTTAATGGTACTCACCGGGAGCTGTCCCTGGCCGGGGTCGTGGCCCTGGTCATATGGCGCCCACCTGCACTGCAGGCCCGTGAGGATCCAAACACCAACGGCGAATGCGGTGCCGTCCGCCATGCCCGATAAAGGTGAATTGCGTGTGCTGGCGCGTCAGCGCCGGGCGTCCTTGCGCGATGCGCATTTTGCGCAGCGCCTGGCGGGTCACGCCGCGTTGCTGGCAATTGCTCCGGGCGCTGTGGTGGGTGGCTATCACGCCCACCAGGATGAAGCCGATCCCGCTTTGTTGCTGAAGGCCTTGGCGGAAGCGGGCGCTCATATCGCGTTTCCGCGCGTGACGGCGAAAGGCGCGGTCCTGGATTTTCATCTGGCGCCCGAAGGCGAGATCCTCGTCCCGGGCCGCCATGGCATCCATGAGCCCTTGGCGCATTGGCCCAAAGCGGTGCCCAGCCTTTTGCTGGTGCCGCTTCTGGCCTATGACGATCAGGGTTATCGCCTGGGCTATGGCGGCGGTTATTATGACCGCACTCTAGCAGCGTTGACCGGCGCACGCGCCGTCGGCATCGCCTATTACGGACAAGGAATGGAACGCCTGCCGCACGATCCGCATGATTATCCGCTCGATGCCATCCTCACCGAGCAAGGCCTGAAAGAATTCCCGCGATGAAGCTTTTGTTTTTGGGCGATGTGATCGGCAAGCCGGGCCGCGATGCGGTGGCGGTGGAATTGCCCGGCCTTAAAGAGCGTCTTGAGCCCGACCTTGTGATCGTGAATGGCGAGAATGCCGCCCATGGTTTCGGCCTGACTCGCGCCATTGCCGAGGAATTCTTTGCCATGGGCGTGGATGTGATTTCGACCGGCAATCATTGGGCCGATCAGAAGGAAATCCTCACCTATATCGACAACGAGGACCGCATCCTCAGGCCCCGGAATTATCCGCCGGGCACGCCGGGGCGCGGCGCCAATCTCTATCAGACGCCCCATGGCAGCGTGCTGGTGATCAACGTGATGGGCCGTGTCTTCATGGATGCGTTGGATGATCCTTTCGCGGCGGTAGAGGCCGAGCTTTCGAGCTGCGCGCTGGGAGAAATCGCCGACGCCATTGTCGTGGACATGCATGCTGAAGCGACCTCCGAGAAGATGGCGATGGGGCATTTCTGCGATGGCCGCGCCAGCCTGGTGGTGGGGTCGCACCAGCATGTGCCCACCGCAGACGCGCAGATTCTGCCGGGCGGCACCGCCTATCAGACGGATGCCGGCGCCTGCTGCGATTACGACTCCGTGATCGGCATGGACAAGGCCGAGCCGCTGCAGCGCTTTGTCCGCAAGATTTCCACCACGCGGTTCTCGCCTGCCACCGGGCCTGCCACGGTCTGCGGCGTGTTCGTGGAAACCGGCGCCAACGGCTTGGCCGCGCGCGTCGCGCCGGTGCGCGTGGGCGGACGGCTGGCGCGGGCACTTCCGTAAAAATTAAAATCAAAATCCCTGCCGGCGGCACGGTTGAATCCACCGGCGCGGATGCTGATCCTGCCCGCATCACAAACGGGAGATGAGAATGGAATACCGGCTTCTGGGACGTTCGGGCTTGAAAGTGCCGGCGCTCACCTTCGGCACGGGCACGTTCGGGGGCAAAACCGAATTCTTCAAGGCCTGGGGCGATACCGATGTCAAAGGCGCAACCCGAATGGTGGATATCTGCCTGGATGCGGGCGTCACCATGTTCGACAGCGCCGATGTCTATTCCAACGGCGCGTCGGAAGAGATTCTGGGTGCGGCGATCAAAGGCCGGCGCAACCAGGTCCTGGTTTCGACCAAATACACATTCCGCATCGGCGAGGGCGCCAATGATGTGGGTTCGTCGCGCTTTCACATCATCGAGGCCACCAATGCGGCGCTGAAGCGGCTGGGCACCGATCACATCGATCTGGTGCAGCTGCATGGTTTCGACGCGCAAACGCCTGCGGAAGAAACGCTTTCCACCTTCGACACCCTGATCCGCGCCGGCAAGATCCGCTACATCGGCGTCTCCAACTGGTCGGGCTGGCACCTGATGAAGTCGCTTTCCGTGTCGGAACGTTACGGTTTTCCCCGCTATGTGGCGCATCAGGCTTACTATTCGCTGGTGGGCCGCGATTATGAGTGGGAGCTGATGCCGCTGGCGCTGGACCAGGGTGTGGGCTGCGTGGCCTGGTCGCCCTTGGGCTGGGGCCGGCTCACCGGGAAAATCCGCCGGGGTCAGCCCTTGCCGGCGCAAAGCCGCCTGCACGGCACGGGCGATGCAGGACCGCAGCCCGATAACGAATATCTCTACCAGGTGGTGGATGCACTGGACGCGGTGGCGGCCGAGACCGGCAAGAGCGTGCCCCAGATCGCACTGAACTGGCTGTTGCAGCGGCCGTCCGTCGCCACCGTGGTGATCGGCGCCCGGAACGAGGACCAGCTCAAGGCCAATCTGGGCGCGGTGGGCTGGCAGTTTACCTCGGCGCAAATGGCCAAGCTGGACCAGGCGAGTTACCGGGCGCCCGCCTATCCCTATTGGCACCAGCAGACATTCCCGGAGCGCAATCCCTTTCCGGTGTGAGCGTCAGCCGGCCAGCGCCCGCTCCATGGCTCCGCCCAGGCGCCGCCACTCGTCAGTCAGGTCGAACAAGCGGCGAATGCCCTTGGAGGTGAGCGCATAATAGACCCGGGTCCGCCCACTCGCCGGACGGCGTTGGGTCTTGAGCAGTCCGTCCGCCTCGAGGCCGTGGAGGAGGGGATAGACCACCCCCTCCTTCAGGGAAACGACGCCGCCAGTGACGGCCCCGATCGCCGCCACGATCTCATAACCGTACATCTCCTCCCGCGCCCTCAAGAGGCTGAGGATCAGAAGCTCCGGCACCCCGGACATGAAGGGCGGATTCGCGGCCACGAATCCTTTATACCTATTTTCTATAGGTAATTCATACCTATTATAAATATGTACATAAATTTCCCTATCTGTTCAGTGCCTTGAAATCATGCCGGGCTTTCCAGCCAAGATAGATGAAAGCCAGGAGAAGAATGCCCTGCACCGCCATGAAAACAGGACCGCTGGGCGGATTGCCCGGCGCGATGGCGCGAAGCGGAGGCACTTTGGCGAAAGTCTGAACCACCAGAACAAAGACATTGAGATAGAGGGCGATGGTGGCGGTGACGGCATAGACCCCCCGCCAGATGCCGGCGAGGCCACGGCCGTAAAGGGCGTAAAGCGCCACGGCCAGGACGACGAGAGAAATGACACCCAGAATCTGGGCGGGCGTGACCTGGGGGTCGTGGAAAAAGACAAAGCCGGTGACACTGGTCAGGACCGTGAAGAGCAGGAACCAGGCGGTCCAGCCCGCGCGGTAGCGGTTGGCGATCAGATCGGCCAGCACCACCAAGCCGGTGACGATGCCGATCAGACTGATCAGAACATGCAAAAGGGTAAG
>DATKPL010000208.1:0-5217 GCA_035524155.1 Rhizomicrobium sp. | reverse complement strand
TTGGGCGGCACGGTAAGCTTGTTCAGGAGCGCGGCAAAATCCTGGCTATTCTGCTTCTGCTTGGTCTGGGTATCCTGCTGCTGCTCCGTCTTTTTTTCGGGCTGAATCTTGAATTGCGGCATGGGCGGCTCGGGCGCCGGTTCGACATCGGAGAATTGCGGCAACGCCGGCGGCTCCATCTGCGGCACCGGCACGTCAATCTTGGGCGGGGTGGGCGGAGGTGGCGGCGCCATCGCCCGAACATTGGTGACGCGCGTCACGGTGATGAGATCGACCGGCACGGCATGGCTTTCTTCCGAGACATTCACCATCCGCGACCAGGTAAGATAGGTGGCCGAAATCAGCGCGGCATGCAGCAAGAGCGACAGCGCCAGGCCCGCATGCGGGCTCCGCGCCGTGGTGGGACGCTGCGGGCGCTGACCGAAAGCGCTTTTACTGCTTCTGGTCGGGCTTTGGCTTTTGGACATCCGTCACCAGGCCGATATGCGTGAACCCCGCGCTGGCCAGAAGCCCCATCACCACCATCACCCGGCCATAATCCACCGTCTGGTCGCCGCGCACGAAAATACGCTGGTCATAGCCGTTCTGGGAGATGGCCTGGAGCTTGGGCACCAGCTGATCCTCGGTCACCACTTCCTTCTGCAGATAGATTTTGCCGTTCTTGGCGATGGTGACCGAGAGGGGCTCCTTGTCCTGGCCCAACGCCGGGGCGCGCGTCTTGGGCAGATCCACCGGCACGCCGACCGTGAGCAAGGGCGCGGTCACCATGAAGACGATCAAGAGCACCAGCATCACGTCGACAAAAGGCGTGACGTTGATTTCGGACATGGCGGGACTGCGCTTGCGGCGCCCGCGCGATCCGACATGGTGCATGATGGACGGCATTAGCGCGTCTTTTCTTCGAGTTGCCGCGAGAGGATCGAGGAGAACTCTTCCGAGAAGGCGTCCAGCCGGTTGGCATAGCGGCCGATCTCGTTGATGAAGCGGTTGTAGAAGATCACCGCCGGCACCGCTGCGAACAGGCCCATGGCGGTGGCGAACAAGGCTTCGGCGATGCCGGGCGCGACCACCGCCAAAGTCGTGTCATGGCGCGCGGCGATGGCGCTGAAGGAATTCATGATGCCCCAGACCGTGCCGAACAGGCCGATGAAGGGCGCGACCGATCCCACTGTGGCGAGAAAACCCAATTGCCGCTCGATACCGTCGGTCTCGCGCATGATGGTGACGTTCATCGCCTTGTCGATGCGCTCCTTGACGCCGGCAAGTTGGCTTTCCCTGGGCGTGCCGCCCTCGAAGGCGCGGCGCCATTCGCGCAGCGCCGCCACGAACATGGCCGCCATGGGATGATCGTTATGCGCGGCGAATTGCGAGTAAAGCTCGTCCAGCGATTGGCCCGACCAGAAAACCTTCTCGAAGCGCGCGGCTTTCCGCTTCAGGCTGCCCAGCACGATCCATTTGTTGATGATGATGGCCCAGGACCAGAGCGAGGCCAGAAGCAGAAGCACCATCACCGTCTTCACGATCACATCGGCGCGCAGGAAGCTTTCGACGATGGAAAAACCGCCCGCGGCCGCATTGGTCACGCCGGCCAGCCCGCTGGTATCGACATTGGCGGTGGGCGCGGCGACGGGCGGCGCCATCACGCCGGTGTCGGCAGGCGCGCCGGTGGGTGCGGCGGCCGGGCCCTGTTGCGCCAGCGCAGGTGCTGCCGCAAGCGTCAGCATGACAAAAAGGACAGGAGCGAGCACGCGCTTGAATGTCATGGGAACACCTTGTTTCGCGCGGGTCCACGCGGTGGCTGAAAAATGCATTCAAAATTGGCCGAAGTAGGGCGCAAGGGAAGGAATCACTTTCAAGTATTTGTTTCTGAAAGAAAAGGTGTCAACAAATCGCGGAGCTGTTGCGGCAGACGGCGCGGTTGGCCCCGCAGGGTAACGATGCAGGCCTCGATTTGGCCATCCGTCAGGAGCGTTTCACGCGCATAAATTTTCTGAACCGCGCCAAGACGCGCGCCCGAAAGCGCCGTCAAACGGGTCTTGACGATGAGCGCATCATCCACCCGCGCCGGCCTGTGGTAGCGCACCTTGACCTCGCGCAAGGTCCAAGCGGTCGGTTCCTCGGCCTCCAGTTCGGCCATGCGTTCCACCCCCGCCAGGCGGAAGAATTCGGTGCGGGCGCGCTCCATGTAGCGCAAGTAATTGGCGTGATAGACCACACCCGACAGGTCGGTATCCTCGTAATAGACACGCAAGGGCAGCACATGAACCTTGCCGTCGAAATGGCCCAAACCCGCAACCGTCATGACCGCCTCGGCCTGAGCAAGGTGATCATTTCGGCATCCTGGTATTGCGCGCGGCCCGCTTCGCGAAAGCCCGCGGCGGCGGCAACCTTCAGTGAAGCCCGGTTGACCGGCTTGATCATGCACCAGCTTTGATCAGCATCGAGATGGGCATCGCCCCAGGCGGTGGCTTTCGCGACGGCCTCACGGGCGAACCCCTTGCCATGGAAATCGGGCGCGATCACCCAGCCCATTTCCGGCGCGTCGCGAAAAGAAATGTCCATCGCCCGCTTGGCGTAGATGAACCCCAGGGCTCCCGCATAGGCGCCGCCGGCCTTTTCCTCCAGCGCCCACATGCCCGAACCCATCAACTGCCACTGGCCCTGGTTGCGCAGGAAGCGCAGCCAAAGTTCCTCTTCGCTCCTGGCTGTTCCTTGGGTATGGGCCAGGGTGCGCGCGTCGGTCCACATGGCGGCATGGGCGGGAAAATCCTCCAGCGTATGACCGCGCAGGATCAACCGCTCGGTTTCCAGCCGGGGCGCCATCATGCGTCGTCCTCACCGGAGAAGAGGCCCATCTGGGATGGATCGCGGGGTGGCGGCGCAAGGCCCAGATGCGCATAGGCCGCGCCGGTCAAAAGCCGCCCGCGCGGGGTCCTTTGCACAAAGCCCTGCTGCATCAGATAGGGCTCGACAATCTCCTCGATGGCGTCGCGCGCTTCGCCCAGGGCGGCGGCGATGGTCTCGATGCCCACCGGACCGCCGCCGAAATTCTCGGCGATCAGGCGCAGATAGCGCTTGTCGAAAGCGTCTAATCCTTTGTGATCCACTTCCAGCCGCGTCAGCGCCTGATCGGCGATTTTTGCATCCACCTTGGCGTGGCCGCCCACCGAAGCGAAATCACGCACCCGCTTGAGCAGACGTCCGGCGATACGCGGCGTCCCGCGGGCCCGCCCCGCGATCTCGCGGGCGCCGTCTTCGGTCAAATCGAAGCCCAACACGCGCGCGCCCCGCGCCACGATCGAGCACAGTTCGTCGGCGGTATAGAAATTGAGCCGCACCGGGATGCCGAAGCGGTCGCGCAAGGGCGTGGTGATCAGGCCCGAACGGGTGGTGGCGCCAACCAGCGTGAAAGGCGCCAACTGGATTTTCACCGAGCGCGCCGACGGGCCCTCGCCGATCACCAGATCGAGTTCGAAATCCTCCATCGCCGGATAGAGGATTTCCTCGACCGCGGGATTGAGGCGATGAATCTCGTCGATGAAGAGAACGTCGCGCGGCTCGAGGTTGGTGAGGATCGCGGCCAGATCACCCGCCTTGGCCAGCACAGGTCCGGAGGTCGAACGGAAATTCACCCCCAATTCGCGGGCCACGATCTGCGCCAGGGTGGTTTTGCCCAAGCCGGGCGGGCCTGAGAACAGCACATGATCCAGGGCTTCGCCGCGGGCCTTGGCCGCTTCGATGAAGACAGAAAGATTCTCGCGCGCCTGTTGCTGGCCCACGAAATCGGCCAGCCGCTTGGGACGCAGCGACGATTCCAGCGCATCGTCCTCCTGCCGTTCTGGCGTGACGACACGTTCTGCGCTGCTTTTGGCCATGTCGCTTTTCGCCTTGGCCATCTAGCGCCCCATCCCGCGCAACGCTTCGCGGATCAAGGCGCCGGTTTCCGCCTCGTCACCCAGATCGTTCACGGCGCGGGCCACCGCTTCCGCCGCCTGGCCTTCGGAATAACCCAGCTTCAAAAGAGCGGCCACGGCATCGGCGGAAGGTCCGCGGGGCACTGTGACCGGCGTGTGCGTTTCGCCATCGCCGCGCATCATCATGGCGGGCGCCTTGTCTTTCAGTTCGGTGGTGATGCGCAGCGCCAGCTTGGGGCCCACGCCCGGCGTGCGTCCGATCATCGCCTTGTCCGACAACGCCAGCGCGCGCTGCAATTCGCGCGGAGACAGGGTGGACAACACCGATAACGCCACCTTGGCGCCCACGCTCTGCACCGTCTGCAGCAGCCGGAACCATTCGCGTTCCTCGGCCGAGGCAAAACCGTAAAGCCGGATCGCGTCTTCGCTGACTTTCATCTCGATCATCAGGCTGGCATGCGCGCCAGCGCTGAGCCGCGACAGAGTCGAGGACGGGCATTGCACCAGATAGCCCACGCCGCCCACATCCAGGATCACGCCGTCTTCGCTGACGGAATCGACGATGCCCGAAAGCTTGCCGATCATCGTGCAGCCATGATGCGGGCGCGCGTGCCGGCCAGATGCGCGTGCGCGATCGCCGCCGCCAAGGCGTCGGCGGCATCGGCTTGGGCGACGCGGCTGGTGGGCAGAAGACGGCGCACCATGAATTGCACCTGCTCCTTGCCGGCATGACCCGCGCCCACCACGCATTTCTTGATCTGGTTGGGCGAATATTCGGCGATCTCAAGACCGGCCTCCGCGCCGGCCAGCAAGGCCACGGCCCGCGCATGGCCGATCTTGAGCGCCGCAGACGGATCGCGGGCGACGAAAGCCTGCTCCACCGCCAGCGCGTGCGGCGCAAGCCGCGCCATCACCGCGGACAACTCCCGGTGCAGGATCATCAGCCTTTGACCCAGCTCCGTGCCAGACCGCGTGGCGATTGTGCCGTGTTCGATATGGCAAAGACGCGTGCCTTCCAGCGCGATCATCCCCCACCCCATGCGGGTGAGGCCGGGATCGAGGCCCAGAATGCGAATCGCTGCGGCGGCCATGGCCCCTTTGTGCCTGTTCCGTTCACGCGCTTCAACGTGGAAAGACTGCCGAACCCGCTTCTTCAGCTGCCCAGCTTGGTCATCAAGGCATCCGACAATTCATAGTTGCCGTACACGTTCTGGACATCGTCATGGTCGTCCAGAATCTCGATCATCTTCACCAGGCTTTCGCCCGCCTCGTCCGACACGGCCACGGTGTTTTGCGGCCGCCA
>DATKPL010000207.1:0-2718 GCA_035524155.1 Rhizomicrobium sp. | reverse complement strand
CCGCCGACGCGCCATCCAGGTTGAGATTCTGGATGCGAATTTCCTCCATGAACCGGGGCAACAGCGGATTGTGGAAGCGGATTTCGCGCTTGGCGTGGTCGCAGACCAGACCCAGGCAGGCTTCCAGGAATGCGAACGGCGCGGCGCTGGCCCAGGCCTGGGGCTGGCAGGCCACGGGATAAAGCGTGGGCGCGGTGCCGCGGCGCCGGGAAAAGCCGCAAAACAATTCGGGCAGCCGCATCAACTCCATATGGTGGGTGGCGTCGAACATGCCTTCGAAAATGGCGGCGGCAGCGCGCTTGAAACCATAGCGTCCCAGGCCCAGCGCGATCAGCGCATTGTCGTGCGGCCAGACCGAGCCGTCATGATAGGACATGGGATTGTAGCGGGGCGCGTCCGACGCCACCGTGCGCACGCCCCAGCCCGAGAACATTTCCGGCGTCATCAATGTCTCGGCCAGCCGCGCGGCGCGCTCAGACGAGGCGATGCCGCAAACCAGCACCTGCCCGGCATTGGAGGTGCGCACCCGGCAGGGCCTTTTCTCGCCGTCCAGCGCGATGGCATAGACGCCCAATTCCTCGCACCAGAATGCCGCCTCGAAATTCTTGCGCAGCTTTTCCACCGCGTCGTCCAACTGGTCGGCATGCGCATGCTCGCCCAGCATGCGGCCCATCAACGCCGCGCCTTTCTTGGCCGCATAGACATAGGCCTGCACTTCGCACAATGCGATCGCCCCCGTCGCCAGGCGGCCGTCGGCATGGAAGATGGAATCATAGCTGTCCTTCCAGCCCTGATTGGCCAGACCATCCTCGCTTTCCCGGTAATATTCGACAAAGCCGTCGCCATCACGGTCGCCATAGCGGTCGATCCAGTCCAGCGCCGCTTTCAGATGGGGCCAGAGCGCGCGGATCGTGGCCTGGTCGCCGGTGCGCAGGAAATAGCGCGACGCCAGGAGCACGAACAAGGGCGTGGAATCGATACTGCCGTAATAGCGGCCGAACGGCACCTCGCCCAGATTGGCCATCTCGCAGGCCCGCGTCTCGTGCAGGATCTTGCCGGGCTCGGCATCGGCCTTGGCGTCCAGCTTGGTGGCCTGGGTGCGGGCGAGATAACGCAGCACACCCTGGGCGATGGAGGGGTCGATCCACAGCATCTGCAAGGCGGTGATCAACCCGTCGCGTCCGAACGGAGTCGAGAACCAGGGCGTGCCCGCATAGGGATAGGGTCCTTCCGCGGTCTGGGTAATCAGCATGGAAAGATCGGCGCCTGCCCGGTGCATCATGCGATTGGCCAGCGCGTTGGAGCTTCTCACCGTGCCGCCCAGGTCGGCAGCCTTCTGCGCCGCGCGCCTGGCGGCGCGATAGGGCTCGGAGAATTTCATGGTCTGCGGGTCCGCCGTTCCGCAACGCACCGTCAGCACAATGGCGCGCTGCTCTCCCGCCTTCAGGTCAAATGTGAAGGCGGCCTGACTTTCGCTCAAGCGGTCGGGTTTGGGATCGAGACAAAGATCGGTGACGCGGTCGATGCCATCGAGCCCCTGATAATTGAAAACAAGCCGATGGTCTTCGAGCCGTGTGGTGATCTCGCCGCGCCGGGCGCGCTTCATGCCCCTGATCTCGAACAGGTCGCGGAAATCCGCTGCGAAATTGAAGGTGAAAATGCAGCGATGGCTGTGGGTATCGAAATTGTGGATGGCGAAGCGCTCATAGGCCGTGTCCAGCCAGAGGAATTTGGTGCGGCGCACATGCAAGCTCTCGCGCGGCAGCACGATCTTGCCGCTCTCGTAAATATCAGGGTTGGAGAGATCAACTGTGAGCACGACATTGTCATTCTCGACCGCCGAAGACAAAAGCACCGGCCGCTGCCCGTTGATGAGGAATTCCAGGCCCGAAAGATGACGCGTGTCGTTATGGAACAGGCCGCCAGGGGAAATGCGGGGCTCGATCACATCGCCCAGCGCGTCGAACAAGCCAAACGTGTCGCCGCTCTTGAGGATGCGCGGCCAGCGCTCCTGGATGGATTCCGTCGCCTGGATATAGAAACTGGAAGTCTCGTCAGGCGATGATGCGAGGGCTTTGGCCTCCATGGGCGCGTTCCAAATCGTCGAACTAAATCCTCAAGCGGCTTCGACCGTCCGGCCGCCCAGACCCTGCAGGCCGATCAGCCGCCGGTAAATGCCGCAATATTCGGTGGCCATGGCGCGGGCGCTGAAGCGCTCCTCGAAGCGCGAGCGGATGGTGGGCCTGAACAGTCGATCCAGTCGCAGCACCGCCTTCACGGCGTCCTCTTCATTGTCCACCACAAAGCCGGTAAGGCCGTCTTCCAGCACCTCTGGCACGGAACCGCAGCGATAGGCGATTACCGGCGTGCCGCAGGCCATGGCCTCGATCATCACCAGGCCGAACGGTTCGGGCCAGGCGATGGGGAAAAGCAGCGCCCGCGCATTGCCAAGGAAATCCTGTTTCCGGCTGTCGTTGATCTCGCCGATGAATTCCACATGCGGGTTTGCCGTCAGCAGCGGGCGAACCACGTCTTCGAAATAGGCCCGGTCCACGGGATCGACCTTGGCCGCCATTTTGAGCCGCATGCCCGCCTTGCCGGCAATGGCAATCGCCTGTTCCGGGCCTTTCTCAGGGCAGATGCGGCCCAGGAACGCCAGGTAACCGCCCCCCCCGCCGCCTTCGTGAAACTGCTTCTCCGGCAGGCCATGATAGACGG
>DATKPL010000206.1:0-2463 GCA_035524155.1 Rhizomicrobium sp. | reverse complement strand
TCAAAAGGCGATTTTCCATGGCGATCCGCATTGCGCCTTCGATTCTGTCGGCCGATTTTTCCCGGCTGGGGGCCGAAATCGAAGCCATCGAGGCAGCGGGCGCCGACCTGATCCATGTCGATGTGATGGATGGGCATTTTGTGCCCAACATCACCATCGGGCCGGCCGTGGTGAAGGCGCTGCGCCCCCACGCCAAAAAGCCGTTCGACGTGCATCTGATGATCTCGCCGGTCGATCCTTATCTGGACGCCTTTGCGGACGCCGGCGCCGACGGCCTCACCGTGCATCCCGAAGCCGGCCCTCATGTCCATCGCACGCTTCAGCATATCCGCAAGCTGGGCAAGAAACCCGGCGTGGTGCTCAATCCCGGCACGCCAATCGACGCCATCGACAATCTGATGGATCTGGTCGATCTGATCCTGATCATGACAGTGAACCCCGGCTTCGGCGGCCAGAGCTTCATCGAAAGCCAGTTGAAGAAGATCGAAGCGGCGAAGAAGCGTATCGAGACCAGTGGCCGCGCCATTGCCTTGGAGGTGGATGGCGGCATCACACCCGAGACCGCCAAACGCGCCATTGCCGCCGGCGCCGACACCCTGGTCGCAGGGACCGCCGTATTCCAGGGCGGGCCGTCTCGCTACGCCGCCAATATCGCAGCATTGCGAGGCTGACCATGCCTGCGGCGGTTCCCCTGAACCTGCTGCCCGAAATGGTGGAAGCGGGCGCATGGCGGCTGTCGCGCCCGCTTCGCGTCGCGCTGCGCAGCAACTGGTTCTATCGCAGGCTGCTCAAGGGTCCGCTCACCGATCACATCGCCTTTCAGCCCCACGATGCCTGTTCGCCCCGGCTGGAAGATGCCGACGCCCTGCTGCGCGGGCGGTTTCGTTTTTACGGCGAAACGGTGGACGTCGCGCCTGGCGCCTCGGTGTTCGATCTGCCGGCGCCTTCACGCGCCTGGGCGGAAGAGCTGCACGGTTTTTCCTGGCTGGCCCCCTTGGCGGCGGCGGGCGGCGAGGCGGCGCGATTGCTGGCGACCGAACTTATCGGCCAATGGGTAAAGCGCTATCCGCATTACTGCGAGCCGCAATGGACGGCGCATGTGATGGCGCGCCGGCTGATGCACATCTTCAGCCACAGCCGCTCGGTGGTGCTGAACTCCGACATGATGTGGCGTTCCAGGCTGTTCGTGAGCCTGCGCGAGCAGGTGCGGATGCTCGAGCGCACCGCAAGCGAAGCGCCGGACGGCTTGCCGCGCCTGGAGGCGGCTTCCGCGCTCACCTTGTCGGGCCTCTGCCTGGACGATAATTCTCGGCGTTTTGCCACGGGGCTGGCGCTGCTGGAGTTGGAAATCACCCGCCAGGTTTTACCCGATGGCGGCTATGTAAGCCGCTCGCCCGAAGACCTGCTCAATGCCTATCGCCATCTGATGATGGTCAAGGACGCGCTGGCGGCCGCGAATGAGGAACCGCCGCACAATCTGCGCAATGCGCTGGACCGCATGGCGCCGATGCTGCGCTTCTTCCGCCATGGCGATGGCGGGTTGGCGCTGTTCCAGGGCGGCCAGGAAGGCGATCCGAAAATGCTTGCGAGCCTTTTGGCGCGCGACGAGGTGCGCGGACAGCCTTTCGGCCATGCGCGTCATTCGGGCTATCAGCGGCTGGCGGCGAGCCGCACCCTGGTCCAGCTTGATTGCGGTGGCGTGCCGGGCGGCATCCTTTCCAATCAGGCCCATGCCGGCTTTCTCGCCTTCGAAATGAGTTCCGGGCCGCATCGCGTGGTGGTGAATTGCGGGCCGGGCGGCAAGAAGCATAAAGGCTGGGACGCGTCACTGCGGGCCACCGCCGCACACTCGACCGTCACCGTGGGGGATCGCTCTGCGGCGGAGATCTTGCCGCCCGGCATGGCGCGCGACCTCCTGGGACCAAGATTGATGGGCGGCCCGCGGGACACATCCACCCGCCGGAGCGAAACCGCGCTGGGCTGGATGGTGGAAGCCGGTCATGACGCCTATGTGCCGGAACTGGGCTTTCGCCACGAGCGCCGGATCACGCTGTCGCCCCAGGGCCTGATGGTTACGGGCGCCGACCGGCTGGTGCCGGTGAGGGCGCATCGCGAGCCGGTCGAATTCGCCCTGCGCTTCCACATTCATCCCGAAATCCGGATGTCGCGGCTGGAAGGCGGGGCGATCCTGCTCAAGCTGCCCAACGGGGAGGGTTGGCGGTTCCGTGCGGGCGGCGGCGAGCTCGATGTCGAGGAAAGCATCTATGTGGGCGGCGACACGGTGCGCCGGACCGAGCAGCTGGTGGTCACCGGAAAGGTGCGCGAGAGCCCTGTCGAAGCTGCATGGGTGTTCGAGCAGATTGTTGTATGACCGAGTGTTTTCCTAGGTTGTCTCGCTTCGCAACCGCATGGCAAACTCCCGCGCCAAATCACCGGAGCCGTTTATGGTTGAGTTGACATTGC
>DATKPL010000205.1:0-5443 GCA_035524155.1 Rhizomicrobium sp. | reverse complement strand
CGTTCCGTTGGAGACGATTATTACCCCCTCTGCCTCCGCACGCTCCAGAGCGTGCTACGGCATCTCCCCCTCCAGCGCGCTTCGCGCGCGAGGGGGAGGCAGGGCACGACCAAGCTTCAACAAGCGTTGGATCGACTTGGTCGTGACTTTCTTCCCCTGCATGGCGAAGCCATTGGCGGGGGATTGAGGCGAACGACCAAGTTCGCCGAACGTCCGCCTGCGGGCTCGCCAGCGCGTAGGCGGACAGATGGGGGCAAAAGAAGAAACAAAAAGGGCGGAAACGATGTTTCCGCCCTTTATGATTTGTGTCGAAAATATGGTTCAGACGACGCCGCGCTTGTGCTCGCCGACCACGATGCGGCCGGGATTGAAGGCGCGCTTGAAGACTTCGAGCGCCTTGCGGGGCTCGGCGTCGCCGCACATGAAGACGTCGAACGCGGCATAGCCTTTCTCGGGCCAAGTGTGGACCGAGATGTGGCTTTCCGCCAGGACCGCCACGCCCGAAATGCCGCCGCCTTCCTCGAAGGTGTGAAGGTGGATGTGGAGCAGGGTCGCTCCCGCTTCCTTCACCGCATCGATCAGGGCGGTTTCGATCCGCTCGCGGTCGTTCAGGCCTTCGGCTTCCCAAAGGTCGATAATGAGATGGCTTCCCGCATAGGAGAGGCCGTTCTTGGTAATGAAATGGTCTTTCTGGTCGTCATTGGAAACGACGACAGGAACCGGCCTCGCAGTCGCGCGGACGCGAGGCGCCCTTGCTTCTTTGTTCGCCGCCACCAGATTGAGTCGAGCCATTCAAGCACCTACCCGTCTTAGAGTTGACACCTGCGCCTTGGCCTTTCGGACTTCCGGACGCGCCTAAAGAAGAAAGCGACGAAGGGGGTCACCCTGCGCCGCTTTTCCCGCTTTTTTCCTCGCGGGGTCGAGGGGGAATATAGGCACACTGGCCCCCCATGCAAGAAAAAATTTCCCCACGCGCCGATTTTTTTGCCCGCGCATGGCGGCGATGCCTGTCACGCGCCGCTTCGGAGACGCGGTAGACACGCGCAAAAGCGCGCCGTATAGGGCGCGCATTCGCCACAAGACTTAAGGAATGGTTATGGCCAAGCTCACGCACGTTAAAGAGCGCCTCCACAAGGGTTACGCCCAGACGATGGATGTCACGCGCGTTCTGGCAGACGAAAAGAGCCGCTACCAGCACATCCGCATCTTCGACACCGTCGCCAATGGCCGGGTGATGACCTTGGATGACATCGTCCAGATCACCAGCCGCGACGAGAGCGCCTATGCCGACATGCTCACCCACCTGCCTATGCTCGAGCACGGCAAAGTCGAGCGGGTGATGATCGTGGGCGGCGGCGATCTCTCCATCGCCGACGAGGCGCTCAAGCACAAATCCGTCAAGGAGGTGGTTCTTGTGGATATTGACGGGCGGGTGATCGAGCTCTGCAAACAGCATTTCGGGGCCATCAATGCCAGGGCGTTTCGCGACAAGAGGCTAACGCTCGAAGTCGCAGATGCGTTCGAATATCTGGGCCGCAAGGCCTCCAAGAACCGCTTCGACCTGATCATCGCCGACCGGCCCGACCCGGTCGGGCCCGGCAAGGCGCTGTTCGGCGAAACCTTCTATGACCGCATCAAGGGCGCGTTAAAAAAAGGCGGTTACGCAACCTTCCAGACCGGTGTGCCGTTTTACCAACCCTGGGAAATCACCGAGGCACTGCAAGACCTCAAACGCTTCTTTCCCCGCTCCGGCCTCTATCTCAGCGTGGTGCCCACTTATATAGGAGGCTTCATGGCGCTCTCCTGGGCCAGCAAGGGCGGCAAGGAGCTGGGCAGTCCGGCCGGCATCAAGAAAGCTAAGACGGCCTACAAGCGCCTCAAGCTCAAGACCGACTATTACAATCCGGAAATTCATGCGGCGAGTTTTGCGCTCCCCAACTGGATCAGGAAGCTCGTTCCCTAGTTATCCAAACGCTCCCGCGTCTTGGTCGAGACCTTCCTCCCCTTCGGCGCGCGGCGCCTTGAAGGGGAGGTGGCCGTAGCAGCGTGCGAAGGCCGGAAGGGTTCTCAAAAAAGCAGGGGGCTTCCCTTTAAGCCCCCGAATGCCCATCTTTGCGGGTGAAACCTTGGAATATTTCTCATGGCTTTGATCGGACCCGGCGGGCGGCCCGTCACATCTTCACCCGCGCAAAATAGCGCGGGCAGCAGCCCCTCCAGCCCCCATATCAAGGATTCCGGCCTCGCCACCTTTGCTGCCGACGTGCTGGAAGCCAGCCGTGAGGTTCCGGTGATCGTGGATTTCTGGGCGCCCTGGTGCGGCCCCTGCAAGCAGCTCGGTCCCGTCCTGGAAAAAACCGTGACCGATGCCAACGGCGCGGTGAAGCTGGTCAAGGTCAATATCGACGAGAATCCGGAGATCGCCCAGCAGCTCCGCATCCAATCCATTCCGACCGTCTACGCCTTCAGGAATGGCCAGCCTGTGGACGGCTTCATGGGCGCTCTGCCCGAAAGCCAGGTCAAAGCCTTTGTCGCCGGCCTGGTCAGCGGTGCGAACGAACATGGCGGCCATGATCATGGCGGACCCGGCCATGCCGAAGAGGTCCTGGCGATGGCCGCGGACGCCTTCGCAGCCGGCGATATCGGCACGGCGGCCCAGGCTTACGGCCATGTGCTGCAGGACGATCCCGGCAACCCCAAGGCCGTGGCGGGCCTGGCGGCCTGCTATCTCAAGAGCGGCGACATCGAACGCGCCCGCACCACCCTGCAACTGGTCCGCCCTGATGGCGCGGGCGATGAAGCCATCCGCGCAGTGGAAGCCGAACTCAAATTGCGCGAAAGCGCCCAGGCCGCGCCGCGGGGCGAGGTCGAGGTGCTGCAAGCCAGGCTGGGCCAGGACGCCAACGATCATCAGGCGCGCTATGATTTGGCGCTGGCCCTGGACGCCGCCGGCGACCGCGAAGGCGCGTTGAACGAGTTGTTGGAGATTGTGCGCCGCGACCGTAAGTGGAATGATGAAGCGGCGAGAAAGCAGGTCGTCACGCTGTTCGAGGCCATGGGACCGACCGATCCGAGGACGCTCGACGCCAGGCGCAGGCTCTCTGGCATTCTGTTTTCGTGAGGCTGGCATGAAGCGCGGCTTTCACTCCATCTCCGACCTGCCCCCGACATTGCCCATCTTTCCTTTGACAGGCGTGGTGCTCTTGCCGCATTCGGCTCTGCCGCTCAATGTCTTCGAACCGCGCTATCTGGCCCTGGTGGATGACGCGCTCTCGGGCAACCGGCTGATCGGGATGATCCAGCCCACCGAGAGCGAAGAGGAAGTGCTCAAACCCGGCCTGTCGGATGTGGGTTGCGCCGGCCGGATCGTTTCGTACCGCGAGACCGAGGATAACCGCTATCTGATCACGCTCGCGGGTGTCTGCCGCTTCAAGGTGAAGGAAGAAATCCCGGTCCTGTCGCCCTACCGCCAAGTGGCGTCCGATTTCGCGCCCTTCGCTTCCGACCTGGCGCAAAGCGAGACAGGCGACTTTCCCCGCGACCGCCTGCTGGCGGCATTGAAACATTATCTCTCCCACCGCGACATGAAGGCCGACTGGAAAAGCGTGATGACGGCGCCGCCGGAATCGCTGGTCAATGCGCTTTCGATGATGTGCCCGTTCGAACCGGCCGAGAAACAGGCGCTGCTGGAAGCGCCCAGTTGGGTGGAGCGGGTCGCCACCCTGGTGACCTTGCTGGAAATTTCCACCGCGCCCGGGCCCGGCACACTGAACTAGGGTCCAACATGGCCGCCATCGATCCCAAATTGCTGGAGATCCTGATCTGTCCGGTCACCCGCACCATGCTGCGCTATGACTCCAAGCGCCAGGAGCTGATCAGCCGCGCGGCGGGTCTCGCCTATCCCATCCGTGACGGGGTGCCTATCATGCTGGCCTCGGAAGCCCGCGAGATCACCGATGAAGAGCGCGACAAGTAACAGCAACTGGCCCACCGAACTCAGGGTCAATCCCGGCAAGGACACGCTGCGCGTGGCCTTCAGCGATGGCGCCGCGATTGTGCTGTCGGCGGAAAGGCTCAGGGTGGAATCGCCCAGCGCCGAGGTGCGCGGCCATGGCGGCCAAAAACCGCCTCCCCTCCGGGGAAAGGAGAATGTGAAGATCGCGCGTCTGGAACCCGTGGGCAATTATGCCGTGCGGATCGTCTTCGATGACGGCCATGACAGCGGCCTTTACAGCTGGGACTATCTCAAGCAACTGGCGGACATATGAGCGAAGGGGGTGGGCCTCGTCCCGTCAGCCTGATCAGGAACCGGCGCAGCGCGCGCGTCGGCATCATCAAGGGCCAGGACGCCGGCCGCTTCCTCGATTTCTATCACGGCATCCTTACCGCCTCCTGGCCGGGCTTTGTGGTCCGGCTGGCGGCGTTGTTCCTGGTCGTCAATCTGGTCTTCGCCATCCTCTATGTCACCGACCGGGGCGGCATCACCAATGCCCGGCCCGGCAGCTTCGCCGACGCCTTTTTCTTTAGCGTGCAGACTTTGGGCACGCTGGGTTATGGCGTGATGGCGCCCCGCACGATCTACACCAACATCCTGGTGACGGCGGAAAGCTTTGCCGGCATCCTGATCATCGCGCTGTTCGCCGGCATGATCTTCGCCCGCTTTTCACGGCCCTTCGCCCGCGTGGTGTTCTCCAGGAGCGCGGTGGTCACCACCTTTGACGGCGCGCTGATGCTGATGTTCCGCGCCGCCAACCAGCGGGGCAATTCCATCCTGGACGCCTCGGCGACCGTCTCGCTGGCCAGCAATTACGTCACCCGCGAAGGCGACCGGATCAGGCGGTTCCAGGAATTGAGACTGGTGCGCTCGTCCAACCCGCTGTTCGCCCTGTCCTGGACGGTGATGCACCCGATCAACGAAACCAGACCGCTCTACAATCTGGGCATGGCCGAGATGATCGAGCGCGACATGCAGATCGTGGTGATGCTGAGCGGCATGGACGAAACCATATCCGACCGCATCTATGCCCGTTATTCCTACGTACCCGAGGAAATTCTCTGGCATCACCGCTTTGTGGATGTCATCTCGGTCACGCCCGGCGGCCAGCGCCTGGTGGATCTGGTCCGTTTCCACGACACCGAAGCGATCTCGCCCGAAGGGGCAGAGCAGGACGAAGTTTAGTGTCCCGCGCCGACAGCCTGCGTGATCGAGGAAAAACCGTCGCGCGCCATCAGCGCCAGCAATTCGCGCTTGATGCGGGCGACAAGCCCCGGTCCCTGATAGACCAGAGCGGTATAGACCTGCACCAGACTGGCGCCGGCCAGGATTTTTTCGTAGGCGTCCGCGCCGGACGCGATTCCGCCCGCCCCGATCAACACGATCCCGGCAGGCAAGCGCGCACGCATCTGGCGCAGAATTTCCGTCGAAGGCGCGAATAGCGGCTTGCCG
>DATKPL010000204.1:0-3716 GCA_035524155.1 Rhizomicrobium sp. | reverse complement strand
CGCGCGTGGGGAGGAAGTCGAAACAGGCCTTCGCCAAATCCGTGCGGCCCTCGCGCGCCAGCATCGTGTCCAGCGCTGTCTTCAACTGATGCAGATAGGCGACGTCGTTGGCGGCATAGGCCAACTGCTTCTCGCTCAATTCGTCGGCGCCCCAATCCGAGCTTTGCTGCTCTTTCGACAGGTCGATGTTGAGCAGCTCGCGCACCAGGTCTTTCAGGCCATGGCGGTCGGTATAGGTGCGCACCAGTTTCGACGCGATCTTGGTGCAATAGATCGGCGCGCACGTCACATCCAGATAGCGCCGGAACATGGCGACATCGAAGCGGGCGAAATGAAACAGCTTGGTCACCGAAGGATCGCTGAGCATGCGCTTCAGATTGGGCGCCGCATACTGGCCGGCCTTGAACTGCACGGCATGGCAGACCCCGTCGCCGGCGGACAATTGCGCCAGGCAAAGCCGGTCGCGAAAAGGATTAAGGCCCAGGGTTTCGGTGTCGATCGCCACCAGCTTGCCCAGATCCAGGCCGTTGGGCAGGTCGCCCTGATGCAAATGGATTTTCATTCACGTCCTCAAGTAGCGAAGCGGTAGGGCATTAAAAAAGCCATCGTTTGGATGCGAGAATAAGCATCCCCCTTGGCTAATGCCAGAAGCCCTTGATTCGGTATAGTAGCGGCATGTTCGAGCGGGTGCGCGCACTCTGGCAGGAGAACCGGGCCGGCCTCACCGGCTCGGTGCTGCTGCATCTGTTGTTCCTGGCGATCCTCTTGTGGTGGGGCATGCATCATCCCGTGGTCCGCCAGCCGCCATTGAAGGCCATGCTGGTCGATCTGGTGGCGCGGCCGGTCGAGGTGCCGGGTCCCTCGGGCGGGACGCACGCCGTCCTGCATGCGCCGGTACCTGCCGCGCCCAAGACCGAAGGCGTGAGGCCCAAGTCCGTCACCCCGCCGCCCGACGAGATGGAATCGCGCATCGCCAAAATGGCGCAGTTGGCCGCACCCGATACCGCCCTGCCCTCGCCTGACAACGGCGCGGGCACTGGCGAAGGCAATGGCGGCGGTTACGCGCTCGCCGATTTCGTGCGGGCGCAGATTCTGCGCCGCTGGTGGCCGCAACTGGACAGCGACGCCAAGCGCGGCATTCCGGTGGCGATCCGGTTGAAGCTGTCGCGCGCGGGCGTGATCTCCGATGTCGAGATCGTCGACCAGGTGCGCTACACCAACGACAAGCTGTTCCGCAGCATGGCGATCTCGGCCCGCAACGCCGCCGAACTGGCCTCGCCGATCTCACTCCCGCCCGGGCATTATGATGCGGTGATGAATATCGCGATCACGCTGGACCCTAAAGCAGTTTTGAGGTGAACGCCTTAAAATAAAAATCCTCACCCTGAGCTTGTCGAAGGGTGAGGACTGGATCGATACCGGTGCACTCCTCATGCTTCGACAGGCTCAGCATGAGGAGGTTCTGACAGAAGGATCAGAGAGGCGTATCTGGGTAATTTAAAGTCCGCCACATATGCGCGCTGGGGCTGTTGTCGTTGCCCAATCCTTCCGGCGGATTCTTGAAGTGGCGGCCCACGATATCCATGAACGGGTCCATCTTTATTTTCTTGCTGGAATCGAAGGCGTAGAGATCGTTCACCGTGACCGCGCGCGCGGCGCCATACCATTTGTGGCCTTTGGCGTATTTGTACGCGGCCTCGATATGGGGCGGCGGCACATAGTCCACGCCGAAGGTATGCCGGTAGAGATCGGGATAAATGTAGCCCGCTTTCTCATCCGGATAGAAGCGCAGCGCCTGGTGATAGCGGATCGCCCAGGCCGTGCGCTCGGATACGTAAGGCGCATACATCTGCGCGCCCCACCAGCCATGATCGGTCTTGACCAGCGCCTGCACCGTATCGTGCAGGAAGCAGGCGAGAATGATCTCTTCATCGGCGCCCGACTGCATCGCCTTGTTCGCGCTTTGCAGGCAGTGTTGGTTGGTATTGAACCGGTGGATATAGAAATCCGTCAGCGTCGGCTTCGCCGGCAGCGGCTCCAGGCGCGTCACATTGCCCCTGGTGTTGACGAAGTTGCCGCCCACGCCACGGCGATAGGGCCGTGTGGTGATCTCAGCCTCGATCTGGGCGACAGTCGGCGGCGCCACGCCTTTCATGCTGTCCGACTCGGCGTGCATGTCCGCGGTCTCCCCGGGCTTGCCCAACCCGAGTTTCTGGCCCAGCGCGTCTTCCAGCGCATCCGCGCGCGCTTCATGCGTCATGGCGGCGACGGCGGCGGCTCCGCCCAGGCTGTTGATGAATGTCCTGCGATCAAGTGATGGAAGCATTGCGATCTCCTCGAAACAGCGTGATCGAACGAACCAGATGATGTCAGGCTAGAGCGGCGTGTCCGGGAAATTGATGGTCCGCCACATATGCGCGCTGGGGCTGTTGTCGTTGCCCAGCCCCTCTTCCGGATTCTTGAAGTGACGGCCGACAATGTCCAGGAACGGATCGATCTTCATCACCTTGCTGGAATCGAAGGCATAAAGGTCGTTCACCGTGACCGCGCGCGCCGCCCCGTACCATTTGTGAGCCCGCGCATATTTGTATGCGGCTTCGATGTGGGGCGGCGGCACATAATCCACGCCGAACAGATGCTGATAGAGCTCGGGATAGACATAGCCGGCCTTTTCGTCGGGATAGAAGCGCAGCGCCTGGTGATAGCGGATTGCCCAGGCCGTGCGCTCGGGCACGTAAGGCGTGTACATCTGCGCGCCCCACCAGCCATGGTCCGTCCTGGCCAGGGCCTGCACCGTGTCGTGGAGGAAGCAGGCAAGGATGATTTCCTCGTCGGCGCCCGACTGCATCGCCTTGTTCGCGCTTTGCAGGCAATGCTGGGCGGTGCCGAAACGGTGCTGATAGAAATCGATCAGGGTGGGCTTGGCCGGCAGCGGATGCAGGCGATCCACATTCTGGCCCGGCTTGCCGACAAATACGCCGCCGGTGCCACGGCGGTAAGGCCGGGTGGTGATCTGTGCTTCCAGCTGGGCGACGGTCGGCGGCGCCACGCCTTTCATGCTGTCCGGCTCGGCATGCATGGCCGCGTCCTGCGTGGGCGCGGCCAGCGCGTCTTCCATGGCGTCCGCGCGCGCTTCATGCGTCATGGCGGCGACCGCGGCGGCCCCGCCCAAACTGTTGATGAATGTCCTGCGATCCAGTGTTGGAAGCATCGCGCGCCCTCCCCAGGGTGTTATGACTCATTCGCGAACTAACCAGTTGGAATGAGGCTAACCTCAACCCCTGGGGGTGTCCACTTCATTGAAGTATGACCCCTCCGCCCTACGCACGCTCGAGAGCGTGCTACGGGCACCTCCCCTGTCAGCATGCTGCGCATGCACAGGGGAGGAAGGTCCCGACCAAGCTTCGGCAGATACTGGCGTCTTGGTCCTGGCTTTCTTCCCCCGCATGGCGAAGCCATTGGCGGGGGAAGATGTCCGCCTGCGGGCTTGCCACAGCGCGTAGGCGCGAGCCGGAGCGCCAAGCCAAAAGTTGGCGGACAGATGGGGGTAAAAATCAGGGCAGATCGCGGGCCACTCTGAAACCGGACAGACTGGAATAATCATACTCCCCTCCATCCTCCGTCGCGCCATTGCGCGAGGCGGAACGGATGAAGATGGGCACGTTGTTCCAGGAACCGCCGCGGATCACATATTTGGTGCAATCGCCGCTCACCCA
>DATKPL010000203.1:0-2305 GCA_035524155.1 Rhizomicrobium sp. | reverse complement strand
GTTTCTACAAGCTGGGTGTGCGCATGGCGGGACCGGTGCATTTCCTCAACAACCAGTTCGGCGATTCCGCCACCGACAAGAAGAAATGGGGCGGGCTTTCCCCGCTCGGCAAGCAATTCATGCAGGAAGCCAACGATTTGGGCGTGATACTCGATGCCAGCCATGCCTCCGACGATGTCTTCGACCAGATGGCGGACCAGTCCCGCGCGCCCATCATCTGCTCGCACTCCGGCTGCAAGGCGGTCCATGACCATCCCCGCAATCTGGACGATGCGCGGATCAAGAAGCTCGCCGCCGTTGGCGGAAGCATCCAGATGAACACCGTGTATCTGGTCGACGAACCGCCGAATCCGCAGCGTCAAAAAGCCGTGGCGGCGGCAATGGGCAAGGTTGAGCAGCTCGACGGCCTTTCACCGCAGGAAGCGGCCGCCGTCATGCGCAAGGCGATAGCCGACATGAAGACGATCAACCAGAAATATCCGCAACCACAAGCCACCTTCGACATGTACATGAAGAATATCCGTCACGCGCTGGATCTGGTCGGACCCGACCATGTGGGCGTGGGCTGCGACTGGGATGGCGGCGGCGGCGTGGTGGGCATGAACGACTCCGCGGCCTTGCCCAAGATCACCGAAGAACTGGTGAAGCTGGGCTATACCGAAGCACAACTCGCCAATTTCTGGGGCGGCAACGCGCTTCGCATTCTAGGCAAGGCCCATGACGCGCGGAAGAAGAGCGCTTAAGCGCTCTTAACCCGGCCATCCAGGTTGCTGAAGGAGACTGGATAGGCGGGTCAAGCCCGCCCATGGTGATGAATTAAATGTCCGCGTAGCAGCGCACTTCCTGGTCCGCGCCGGGGGTGGTCACCGCGCCGTAACGCGCCGGGCCCACATTCCTGGCGAAGCGCGCCAGCGCGCCGGTCTTGAACGCGGGCGCCTTGGGCTTGAACGCTTTTTTGCGCTCGGCCAGTTCGGCATCGCTGAGGTCCACCGACAATTCGCCGGTTTCGGCGTCGATGGTGATGATGTCGCCATCTTTGAGCAATCCGATCGGCCCGGCGTCAGCCGCTTCCGGACCGACATGGCCCACGCAGAGGCCACGCGTGCCGCCCGAGAAACGCCCATCGGTGATCAGCGCGATATTCTCGACACCCTGGCCGTAAAGCGCCGCCGTGGTGGACAGCATCTCGCGCATGCCGGGGCCGCCCTTGGGCCCTTCCCAGCGGATCACCAGCACATCGCCTTCCTTGTAGCGGCGCGCCTGGACGAAATCGAAGCAATCCTCTTCACAGTCGAACACGCGAGCGGGTCCCTTGTGCTTGATATGCTTGAGGCCCGCGATCTTCACGATCGCGCCATCGGGTGCGAGATTGCCTTTCAGTCCCACCACGCCGCCAGTCGGCGACAGCGCCTTCGACACCGGCACGATCACTTTCTGGCCGGGATCGAAGGTAAGCTCGGCGATGTTCTGGGCAATGGTCTTGCCGGTGACGGTCATCTGGTCGCCATGCAGCAGGCCCGCGTCCAAGAGGGCGCGCATCAGCATGGGCATGCCGCCTGCTTCCCACATGTCCTTGGCGACATATTTGCCACCCGGCTTCATCGAAGCGATGTAGGGCGTCTTCTTGAAGATCTCGGCAACATCGAACAGGTCGAACTTGATGCCCGCCTCGTTCGCCATCGCCGGCAGATGCAGCGCCGCATTGGTCGAGCCGCCGCTGGCGGCCACCACCATGGCGGCATTCTCGAAGCTTTTGCGCGTGACGATGTCGCGGGGGCGCAAATTGATTTCCAGCAGCTTCATCACTGCGCGCCCGGCCTTGAGCGCGAAATCGTCGCGTTCCAGGATCACCGCGGGCGGCCCGCTGGAGTAAGGCAGCGCCAGGCCGATCGCCTCGGCCACGCAGGCCATGGTGTTGGCGGTGAACTGGCCCCCGCAGGCGCCCGCGCCGGGGCACGCCACTTTCTCCAGCAGACACAATTCGCTGTCGGGCATCTTGCCGGCGGAATGCTGGCCCACGCCCTCGAACACATCCACCACGGTGACGTCGCGGTCGTGGAAACGGCCCGGCATGATCGAGCCGCCATAGAGGAATACCGACGGCACATTCAGGCGCAGCATCGCCATCATCATGCCCGGCAGCGACTTGTCGCAGCCCGCCAGACCCACCAGCGCGTCGTAGCAATGGCCGCGCATGGTGAGTTCGACGGAATCGGCGATCACTTCCCGCGAGACCAGGGAGGACTTCATACCCTCATGCCCCATGGCGATGCCGTCGGTGACGGTGATGGTGCAGAATTCGCGC
>DATKPL010000202.1:0-2894 GCA_035524155.1 Rhizomicrobium sp. | reverse complement strand
GCTGCGCAAGGAAGACATCCTGGCGATCCTGAAGGCTCTGGCGGAACTGCGCGACGGGCGCGGCGAAATCGACGACATCGACAATCTCGGCAATCGCCGCGTGCGTTCGGTGGGCGAGCTGATGGAAAACCAGTTCCGCGTTGGATTGCTGCGCATGGAGCGCGCGATCAAGGAGCGCATGTCCGCCGTCGATATCGACACGGTGATGCCGCATGACCTGATCAACGCCAAGCCGGTGGCTGCCGCGGTGCGCGAATTCTTCGGCTCGTCCCAGCTGTCGCAATTCATGGACCAGCAGAACCCGCTTTCGGAACTCACCCACAAGCGCCGCATGTCGGCCCTTGGACCGGGCGGTCTGACGCGCGAGCGCGCGGGCTTTGAAGTGCGCGACGTGCATCCCACCCATTATGGCCGCATCTGCCCGATCGAGACGCCGGAAGGCCCCAACATCGGCCTGATCAATTCGCTCGCGACCTATGCGCGGGTGAACAAATACGGCTTCATCGAGAGCCCCTACCGCAAGGTGGTGAACAAGCATCTCACGGACGAGGTGGTCTATCTCTCGGCGATGGAAGAGGCGAAGTACATGATCGCTCAGGCCAACGCCACGATCGACGGCCGCAATCGCCTGACCGACGAACTTGTGTCCTGCCGCAAGGGCGGAAACTTCGTGATGACCACGCCCGACCAGGTGCAGTTCATCGACGTTTCGCCCAAGCAGTTGGTGTCGGTCGCCGCGGCCCTGGTGCCGTTCCTCGAGAACGATGACGCCAACCGCGCCTTGATGGGCTCGAACATGCAGCGCCAGGCGGTGCCGTTGCTCCGCCCCGAGGCGCCCTTGGTCGGCACCGGCATGGAAGAGGTTGTGGCCCGGGATTCCGGCGCGGCCATCACCGCGCGCCGTTCGGGCGTGGTGGACCAGGTTGACGCCACCCGTATTGTGGTGCGCGCCACCGAGGAAACCGATCCCACCAAGCCGGGCATCGACATTTATCGCCTGCGCAAATTCCAGCGCTCCAACGCGTCCACCTGCATCAATCAGCGTCCGCTGGTGAAGGTTGGTGACGTGGTGAAGCAGGGCGATGTGATCGGTGACGGTCCGTCCACGCAGTTGGGCGAGCTGGCGCTGGGCAAGAACGCGCTCGTCGCCTTCATGCCCTGGAACGGCTACAATTTCGAAGACTCGATCCTGATCTCCGAGCGCATCGTGCGCGACGACGTCTTCACTTCGATCCATATCGAGGAATTCGAGACCATGGCCCGCGACACCAAGCTGGGTCCTGAGGAAATCACGCGCGACATCCCGAATGTCGGCGAGGAAAATCTCAAGAATCTCGACGAAGCGGGTATCGTCTATATCGGCGCCGAAGTGCAGGCGGGCGACATCCTGGTGGGCAAAGTGACCCCCAAGGGCGAAACCCCCATGACGCCGGAAGAGAAGCTGCTGCGCGCCATCTTCGGCGAAAAAGCCGCCGATGTGCGCGACACGTCTCTCCGCGTGCCGCCGGGTGTCACCGGCACCATCGTGGAAGTGCGCGTCTTCAACCGCCATGGCGTCGACAAGGACCAGCGCGCCATGTCGATCGAGAAGGCGGAGGAAGAGCGTCTGGCCGAGGACCGCGACGACGAGCTTTCGATCCTGGAGCGCAACATCTTCTCGCGCCTGGCCGAAATCCTGCTCAACAAGACCGCGGCGTCGGGCCCCAAGGGCATGGCGGCGGACACCAAGATCACCCAGAGCGTCCTCGACGCGATCCCGCGCCACCAATGGTGGCAGATCGGGCTTCGCAACGAGAAGGCGATGGCCGAGATCGAGGGTCTGCGCCAGCAATATGACGACAGCAAGCAGCGCCTGGACAAGCGCTTCGCCGACAAGGTGGAGAAGCTGCGCCGGGGCGACGAACTGGCGCCTGGCGTGATGAAGATGGTCCGCGTCTTCGTGGCGGTGAAGCGCAAGCTGCAGCCGGGCGACAAGATGGCCGGCCGTCACGGCAATAAGGGCGTGATCAGCCGCATCGTGCCGATCGAGGACATGCCGCATCTGGAAGACGGCACCGCGGTGGACGTGGTGCTCAATCCTCTGGGCGTGCCCAGCCGCATGAATGTGGGCCAGATCCTGGAAACCCATCTGGGTTGGGCCTGTTCGGGCCTGGGCCGGCAGATCGGTGATATGCTCGACAAGGTCAAGCGCGACGGCAAATACGAGCCGCTGCGCCGCCAGTTGAAACATGTCTATGCCAATGACGAGCGCCTGGCGCAGATCGAAGAGGGCGGATTGATGGAGCTGGCGGAAAATCTCCGCACCGGCGTTCCCATCGCCACGCCCGTGTTCGACGGCGCCAAGGAGGCGGACATTGTGGACATGCTTTCGCAGGCCGGTCTGTCGCATTCGGGTCAGGTGACCCTGTTCGACGGCCGCACCGGTGAGGCGTTCACCCGTCCCGTCACCGTCGGCTACATCTACATGCTGAAGCTCAACCATCTGGTGGACGACAAGATCCACGCCCGCTCGATAGGTCCTTACTCGCTGGTCACCCAGCAGCCGCTCGGCGGCAAGGCCCAGTTCGGCGGTCAGCGCTTCGGCGAAATGGAAGTCTGGGCGCTCGAGGCTTACGGCGCCGCCTACACGCTGCAGGAAATCCTCACCGTGAAGTCGGACGACGTGGCCGGCCGTACCAAGGTCTACGAAGCGATCGTGCGTGGTGAAGACACGTTCGAAGCCGGTATCCCGGAAAGCTTCAACGTCTTGGTCAAGGAAATGCGCTCGCTGTCCTTGAACGTGGAACTGGTGAACGGACCCAACCCGTAAGGTCCGAGAAAATGTGGCCTCGCCCTGAGCGCGCCTCCGGGCGAGGCGGTCGTAATCAAGTCCTCATCCCATGCGGGGGTGGGGG
>DATKPL010000201.1:0-2221 GCA_035524155.1 Rhizomicrobium sp. | reverse complement strand
CATCCTGCCTCTTTCCAGCGGCGCAGCCGCCACCCGGATCTTGGCCGCCGCCATGCTCAAATCGGCGGAGCTGGCCTTGTTCGACAGCGGCAACCGCAACCTTCTCTTGATGACGGCCGATGAAGGCTCGCCCGATCAGGCGGCAGCCGCTGCCCGCAAATTGCTGGGCCAGGGCGCCGAGATCATTGTGGGACCGTTGTTTGGTCCTTCCGTTTCCGCCGTGGCGCCGATTGCGCGCGACCGGGGCGTGCCGGTCCTGGCCTTTTCGACCGAGCGCAGCGTCGCGGGCAATGGTGTTTATCTTTTGTCATTCCTGCCGCAGAACGAAGTCCGCCGCGTGGTGGGGTACGCGAATTCGCAGGGTCATCATGCTTTCGCGGCCATGGTGCCCCAGACGGCCTATGGCGATGTGGTGGCGAACGCCTTCGACGATGCCGTGAAAAGCGTGGGTGCGACCAATGTGGATGTCGAGCATTTCACGCCCAACTCCAGTGCCGTGATGGCGCCGGCGGCCGCGGTCGCCAAAAGCAACGCCGATGCGATCCTGATTGCCCAGGGCGGCGGCGTGCTGCGCGCCATTGCGCCATCGCTGGCCTTCAACGGCCTCGACACGACCAAGGTGAAATTGCTGGGCACAGGCTTGTGGGATGATCCGGCCATCACCAAGGAGCAGAGTCTGGAAGGCGGTTGGTTCGCCGCCCCTGAGCCCGATGCCGACGGCGCCTTCACCGACAAATACAAAAGCATCTATGGCGCGGCGCCGCCGCAGCTTGCGTCGCTGGCCTATGACGCCATCTCGCTGGTGGCGCTGCTCGCCAAAGGCCAGCCCTATCACCGCTTCACACCGGCAGCGTTGATGGACCCGAACGGCTTTGCCGGCGTGGATGGCATTTTCCGCTTCAACACCGATGGCACCTCGGAACGGGGCCTGGCGATTTTGGAAGTCGAAGCCGACGGCTTCCATGTGGTGAACCCGGCGCCGAAGACGTTCCAGGCGAGAAGTTTCTAGAAGCTTGGTCGAGACCCGCCTCCCCCGCGCATGCGAAGCATGCTGGTGGGGGAGGTGCCCGTAGCAGCGCTTGCGATGCGAAGGGCGGAGGGGGTTAATTTAATAAAGCTGCGATAATGGCGTTGAGCACCAATCGCCCCTGTGGCGTAGCGCGGATGGTTTCACCATCCTGAGCAAGCAAGCCCTGCTTGATCAATGGCGCGAGTTTGGCGGCTGAAGGCCTTGTACTCCAGCGTGCTTGATAGGCGGCAAGATCGACGCCTTCGCCGAGGCGCAGATTCATCAGAAGATGTTCGCGCGCAGCATCCTCATCGCTCACGGGCGTGAAATCGGTGAAGCTGTTCTCGCCTTTCATCACGGCTTCGCGCCAGCGTTCGGGCAAGCGGATGGTCGAGGTGGCGATGCGCTTGTCGCCCAGTTTCAGGCGGCCATGCGCGCCAGGGCCCACTCCGGCATAATCCTGATAGCGCCAGTAAAGAAGGTTATGACGGCTCTCGGAACCGGGTACGGCGTGATTGGAAATTTCATAAGCCGGACGGCCTGCGGCTTCGGTCATCTCCTGGGTTGTTTCGTAAAGCCCCGCCGCGAGATCCTCGTCGGGGATTTTCAGCGTGCCGTTCTGATAAAGCACCGCGAAGGGCGTGCCCGGCTCGATGGTGAGCTGATAGAGCGAAAGATGATCGGTGCCAAAGGCGAGCGCTTCCTTCAATTCCGTGCGCCACGCCGCTTCCCTCTGTTCGGGACGGGCATAGATCAGGTCCAACGACACGCGCTGGAAATTCCGCATCGCCAGCGCCAGCGCGGCTTTGGCTTCCCGCGCATTGTGAAGCCGGCCCAGCCGCTTCAAGTCCACATCATTCAGGGCCTGCATGCCCAGGGACAGCCGGTTCACGCCTGCGGCGCGGTAGTCGGCAAAGCGCGCGGCCTCGGCACTGGCGGGATTGGCCTCCAGGGTGACCTCGACGTCATTGGCCATCGGCCAAAGCCGCGCGATCCTGTCCAGCACCCGCGCCACCGACGCGCCGCTCATCAGGGATGGCGTGCCGCCACCGAAGAAAATCGTTTCCACAATGGGGCGGTCTTTGCCCTGGCTTTGCGCGGTCCAGTCCAGTTCGCGCTCGATCGCGAGGGTCCAGCCGCTTTCGTCGATGGAGGTGCGGACATGGCTGTTGAAGTCGCAATAGGGGCATTTGGCGGCGCAGAACGGCCAAT
>DATKPL010000200.1:0-6756 GCA_035524155.1 Rhizomicrobium sp. | reverse complement strand
AGGACGCCAAGAAGCTGTTCCCCGGCTACAACACGCTGAAGCCCTATCTGCGCACCACCAAGCAACCGGACTGAGCGGCAGGCCTCAAGTAGCGGAGCGGTAGGCCATAAAAGATCAATGCCGTTTGAAATACTGGACGTCACGCTCATGCTTTTGCGCGGCGGCCAGTGTTTTGAACGTGCCGAGATTGCGGCGTTTTCCGGTCTTGGGATTCTTTTTGCGCGAGTAGAGTCGGTATTCGCCTGAGGCAAGCTTGCGGATCATGCACTTTTCCTTTCGCGTAAACGGGAACGGCAGGATCAGGTTCCATGGCTGAGCCTTCTGCATATGGCACCATAACCTCCACCTTCGCCAATCGCGAGGATGCGCGGCGCGTAGCCGGCACATTGCTGGCCGAAAAACTTGCCGCTTGCGTGCAACTCATGGACATCGAAAGCCATTATGCCTGGAAAGGCGAAGTCCGGCACGAACCGGAAGTGATGCTGATCGCCAAGACCCGCGCCGACCTGTTTGCCCGGGTCATTGCCCGCATCAAGACACTGCATCCCTACGAGACGCCGGAGATCGTGGCGCAAGAATTCAGCGCGGGCTTTGCGCCTTATCTCGACTGGATCGGCACGGAAACAAAAGGTTAGGCGCCGATCCCGGTGCTTTGCACCAGAAGATAAAATCCTGCTGCGATCAGCGCGGTGGCCGGCATGGTGAGTATCCAGGCCACCACGATGTCCTTGGCCACATTCCAGCGCACTGCCGAGACGCGCTTGGCCGCGCCCACGCCCACGATCGCGCCCGTGATGGTGTGGGTGGTGGAAACGGGAATGCCGGCGAAGGTGGCCAGGAACAGGGTAATGGCGCCCGCGGTTTCCGCGCAGACGCCTTGCACCGGCGTCAAATGGGTGATGCGCGAGCCCATGGTGCGCACAATCCGCCAGCCGCCCAAAAGCGTGCCCAGCCCCATCGCCGCCTGGCAGGCCAACACCACCCAGAAGGGCACGAAGAAATGCCCGCCTTCCAGGCCGTGGGCGAACAGCAATACGGCGATGATGCCCATGGTTTTCTGCGCATCATTGCCGCCATGGCCCAGCGAATAGGCCGAGGCCGACAGAAACTGCACATGGCGGAAAATCTTGTCGGCGCGGAACGGGGAAACCCGCACAAACGCCCAGGTCACCGCCAGCACCATCAGCAGCGCCAGTACAAAGCCCGTGGCCGGCGAGACGACAATCGCGGCGACCGTTTTTCCCAAACCATTCCAAACGATCACATGCCAGCCGGCCTTGCAGACCCCCGCGCCTACCAGACCGCCGATCAAGGCATGGCTGGACGACGACGGAATGCCCACCAGCCAGGTGACGATGTTCCAGATGATGGCGCCCATCAGCGCCGCCAGGATCACCGCGTCGCTGATGATGGCGGGCGAAACGATGCCGGTGCCGATGGTGTTGGCGACCTGCGAGCCGAACACGGCAAAGGCGATGAAGTTGAAGAAGGCGGCCCAGGCGACCGCATAGCGCGGCGCCAGCACGCGCGTGGAAACGATAGTGGCGATGGAGTTGGCGGCATCGTGCAGGCCGTTGAGAAAATCGAAGGCCAGCGCCACCGCGACCAGCAGGATGACAAGTCCGGTCATACTTGCTCGACGACGATGCCGCTGATGCGGTTGGCGACATCCTCGAAACGGTCGACCACCTTCTCAAGATGGTCATAGATCTCATTGCCGACGATGAAATCCATCACGTCGCCGCCGCGATGGGCCAGAAACAGGGCCCGGATGCCGGCATCGTTGAGCTCGTCGGCCTGTTCCTCCAGCCGGGTGATCTCTTCGGTGATGGCGTTGATGCGGCCCACATTCTCGCGCATCGCGCCCAGCAGGCCCACCGCTTCCACCGTCAATTCGGCCGCGCGCAGGATGATGTCACCCATCTGGCGCATATGCGGCTGGAACTCGCGCACCTGGAACAGGGTGATCGCCTTGGCGGTCTTCTGCATCTGGTCGATGGAATCGTCGAGCAGGCCGATCAGGTCGATGATGTCGCTGCGGTCAAACGGCGTGATGAAGGTGCGCCTGACCCGGATCAGGACCTCGCGGGCGATGGCGTCGGCGTCATTCTCGTGCGCGACGATGCGCCGGCAGGCGTCAGGCACGCCCGTGCCGCCTTCCAAGAGATCGCGCAACGCCAGCGCCCCCTCCACCAGAATGCGGGCATGACGGTCGAACAAAGCGAAGAATTTTTCCTCGCGCGGCATCAGCGCCTGGAAAAACCGCAGCATGCATCCCCGAATGATCTGAACGCGTGTCTGCTTGCATTGCCACCCCGCCAAAATCAAGCGCGGGATGCGTGTTTCGGCGGGGATGAAATTTGATGCTATACAGGACGTTACGCGAGGCCGGATCCAACCCGCGCTCGTTTCTATTTTACCTTTGTAATCAGTGACTTACATGCTGCTTCTGATCGATAATTATGATAGCTTCACCTACAATCTTTTCCACTTTCTGGGCGAGTTGGGCGCGGAAGTGCGGGTGGAGCGGAATGATGCGCTGACAAGTGATCAGATTTTGGCGCTTAAGCCCCAGGGGATTGTCTTGTCGCCAGGTCCCTGCACGCCCAATGAAGCGGGCATTTGTCTTGAACTGATCGAAAAAGCCGACGGCCAGGTGCCGATCCTGGGCGTGTGTCTGGGCCATCAGGCGATCGGTCAGGCCTATGGCGGCAAAGTCGTACGCGCGCCCGAACCCATGCACGGCAAACTCTCGACAGTGCACCACACCGGCAAATCGGTGTTTCGTGGCCTCAACAACGATTTCAAGGCCACGCGCTATCATTCGCTGACCATCGCGCCGGACAGCATGCCTGAGGCATTGGTGGTGACCGCCACCAGCGAGGATGGCGTGATCCAGGGCGTGATGCACAAGACCCATCCGGTCCATGGCGTGCAATTCCATCCCGAAAGCATCGCCTCGGAAAACGGCCATGCCCTGCTCGCCAACTTCCTGGCGCTGACGCAATGAGCGCCATGCTCGACCTGGAGCGCGTCAAGGATCATCCCCTGACCGCGGACGAAGCGGCGCGCGTGTTCGGGCAACTGTTGAGCGGGCATGCCAGCGAAGACGAAATCCTGGCCTTCCTGATCGCGCTGTCCGCAAGAAAGCCTTCGACCGCGGAATTCGTGGGTGCGGTCGCGGCGATGAAGGCGCAGATGAAGGGCATCACCGCGCCCGCCATGGCGATCGATCTTTGCGGCACCGGCGGCGATGGGCTGGGCACGCTCAATATCTCTACCGCCGTGTCTTTTGTCGTCGCGGCGGCAGGCGTGCCGGTGGCCAAACACGGCAACCGCTCCATGTCGTCCAAAAGCGGCGCCGCTGACATATTGGAAGCGTTGGGCGTGAAGATTGATCTTGAACCCACCGCAGCCGAACAGACCTTGCACGAGATCGGCATCGTCTTCCTGTTCGCCCAGACCCATCATCCCGCCATGCGCCATGTCGCCAAGGCCCGCCAGGCGATCGGCAAGCGCACCATTTTCAATTTGCTGGGCCCCCTCGCCAACCCGGCCGGCGTGAAACGGCAATTGGTGGGCGTCTTCGCCAAGGAATGGTTGGAGCCTTACGCCGAGGCGCTCCGTGCGCTGGGCTGTGAGCGCGCCATGGTGGTGCATGGGCGCGATGGCCTGGACGAGCTCACCACCACCGACATCACTTACGCGGCTTCGCTGGAAAACGGCACGATCACGCTGACCGAGATTGTGCCCGAGGATGCCGGCCTGAAGCGCGCCAGCCTGGAGGCGCTCAAGGGCGGCGGCGCAGCGGAGAATGCCCAGGCGCTGCGGGCGTTGCTGAAGGGCAAAAAAGATGCCTATCGGGATATCGTGGTGCTGAATGCGGCCGCTGCCCTGATGGTGGCCGGGCGCGCAAGCGATATAATGACGGGCGCTTTGCTGGCGCAGCAGCTGCTGGACAGCGGCGCGGCACAAGACAAGCTGGAGCAATTGGTGAAAGCGTCGAACAACGCATGAGCATCCTCGACAAGATCTTCGCCTACAAGAAAGAGGAAGTGGCCGCCGCCAAAGCCAAGCTCAGGCTCGCCGAAGTGGAAGCGCGCGCCAGGGATGCCGATCCCGTGCGGGGTTTCCGCGCGGCGCTGGAAGCCAAGAAAGAATCCGGCGAGTTCGGCCTGATCGCGGAAGTGAAGAAGGCCAGTCCGTCGAAAGGATTGATCCGCGCCGATTTCGACGTTCCCGCGTTGGCGGCCGCTTACGAAGCAGGCGGTGCCGCGTGCCTGTCTGTGCTGACCGACACGCCCTCCTTCCAGGGCGCGCCCGAATTCCTCACCGCGGCGCGCGACGCCACGCGCCTGCCGGTGCTGCGCAAGGACTTCATGCTGGAGACGTATCAGGTCGCCGAAGCGCGCAGCTGGGGCGCCGACGCCATCCTGATCATCCTGGCGATGGTGAATGACGGCACCGCGCGGGCCTTGATCGAGGAAGCGGAGCGCTTCGGCATGGATGTGCTGGTCGAAGTCCATGACGAAAGCGAGTTGGAGCGCGCCGCCAAGCTGGAAGCGCGCCTGATCGGCATCAACAACCGCAATCTCAAGACCTTCGTCACCGATCTCAATGTCACCCAGAAGCTGGCGCCCAAGGCGCCCAAGGACGCGCATCTGGTGGCCGAGAGCGGCTTGTCCGCGCCCGCAGATCTGAAACGGCTGGCGCAGGTGCATGTCACGTCGGTGCTGATCGGCGAAAGCCTGATGCGGCAGAAGGATGTCGAGGCGGCAACCCGGCGGCTTCTGGGCGACGGCTTCCGGCAATGAGCAAGCTTTCCCATCTCGACGCCAAGGGCCAGGCGCATATGGTGGATGTGTCGGGCAAGCCGGTGACGGCGCGCGAAGCCACCGCCGAAGCGATCGTGTCTCTTTCGGAAGACGCCTTTACCGCGGTGATGGAAGGGAGCGCGCCCAAAGGCGATGTGCTGGCTGCGGCGCGCATCGCCGGCATCATGGCGGCGAAACGCGTGCCCGACCTGATCCCGCTTTGCCATCCCCTCGCCATCACCAAGGCGCAGGTGGAATTCGAGCCCGATCCGGGCACGCACAGCTTCCGTGTCACCGCCATGGTCGCCACCAGCGGACAGACCGGCGTGGAGATGGAAGCGCTCACCGCCGTGTCGGTGGCAGCACTTACGCTCTACGACATGATCAAGGCGGTCGATAAAGGTGCCGTCATCCGGAATGTGCGCCTGATCGCCAAATCCGGCGGCAAGAGCGGCAGCTACAAGGCGCCGTCCGCGCCGGCGAAAATTTCGCCCAATCGCCCCAAGCCCAAGACCTTGATGGGCGAGGTGGCGGCACCCAGGCCGTCGCATGACCAACAACGCGAGGCGTTCCGCGCTTTCATGACCTCGCGCCGCCTGCGCCCCACTGTGTGGGCGAAACATGCTGGTGTTGCCTCTGGCGAAATCCTGGGCTTTCTCACTGGGCGATCGCGTGGTTTCTCTCCGGAGGTTGCGGAAAAATTGGCGCGCGCGGCCGGGGTGCATGTTCAAGACATGTTCAAATGATCTCTTTTTTACCCCCATCTGTCTTTTTCGGGGCAAGCCCTCGAAAGACATCTTCCCCCGCCAAAGGCTTCGCCTCGCGGGGGAAGAAATTCCCGGCCAAGCATCAAGAAGCTTCGGGTGCGGGTAAGATATGCTGAGCGTAGACGAGGCTACTCAACGCATCGTTGCTGCGCTTACCCCCCTCGAAAGCGAACGGGTGCCGCTGGAAGAGGCGTGTGGGCGCACGCTTGCCGCCGATGTTCCGGCAGGCAGCGATCAGCCGCCTTTCCCGTCCTCCGTCATGGATGGCTATGCGGTGCGGAGCGCCGATCATGGTGCTCGCCGCGTGATCGGGAGCGCGCCTGCCGGCCATCCTTTTACCGGCACGCTTGGGCCGAATGAAGCCGTGCGGCTTTTCACGGGCAGCCGGGTGCCGGACGGCGCCGATGCGGTGTTGGCGCAGGAAGATGCGCGGGTGACGGGCGACGCGGTTGAATTCAGCGAGATGCCCTTCCCGGGCAAGTTCATCCGTGCTCAGGGGCTGGATTTCCGCGCCGGCCAGACGCTGGTGCCAGGGGGCACACGGCTTTCCGCGCGCAACCTGGCGCTCTTGGCGGCGGGCGATCATCCTTGTGTCGAGGTGCGCCGGCGCCCCGTGATCGCATTGGCCTCGACCGGCGACGAACTCTCCCTGCCCGGAACCGAGCGCAAGCCCGGCGGGATCGTGGCATCATCCGTATACGGATTGATGCCCTGGATCGCGCAATGGGGCGGGCTGCCCCACAACCTGGGCATTCTTCCCGACAACAGCGCGGCCATCGCGGCTTTGGCCGACGAGAAATGCGATCTTCTGGTCACCATGGGCGGCGCTTCGGTGGGCGATCATGATCTGGTGCGTTCGGCGTTGGGCGCCAAAGGCTTCGCGCTGGATTTCTGGAAGATCGCCATGCGGCCGGGCAAACCATTGATCTTCGGCCGGCTGGGCATGACGCCGTTGCTGGGCTTGCCGGGCAACCCGGTGTCGAGCCTGGTGTGTGCGCTTCTGTTCCTGCGTCCCGCGATCGCCTGCATGCTGGGCCGGGATTGGAAACAACCGCTTCGACCGGCACGGCTGATCGGCGCACTGAAAGCCAATGGCGAGCGCCAGGATTATCTCCGCGCCAAGGGTGAATGGCGGGACGGTGTCCTGTGGGCACGCGCTTTTCCAATGCAGGATT
>DATKPL010000199.1:0-5889 GCA_035524155.1 Rhizomicrobium sp. | reverse complement strand
CCGGCGCAGGGCAGCGACCCACGAAAATGGAAGTCCCCTTGCCGTACACGGCTCATACCGGGCTATTTTCTGCCCGTTTCAATTTGAAATTGGCCTAGTACGACAGAGATGTAAACTAATACTATAGTATAGTGTAGAGCTATTTATGCATCAGTCGATTCAAACTTACATATTATGTGTCATCAAATATTTAATAGTCTAAGTGCCTAAACAAATAATCCAAAAGGTGCATTCGACCTACGAGATCGCCGCTACGGCTTCGATTTCCAGCAGGAATTCCGGCCGAGGCAGCCCGGCCACCACCATCAGCATCGAGGCCGGGCGGGCATCGCCCAACATCCGCGTCCGGACCTGGACATAGGCGGGAATGTCTTCGGCGCGCGCCAGATATTGGGTGATCTTCACAAGATCGCCGACCGACATATCGGCGGATTTGAGCATTTTCAGGATATGGCCCCAGGCCAATTCCGCTTGGGCAGTGATGTCTTGCGGATATTCGCCTTTCTCATCCATCCCGGGCGTGCCTGAGGTGAAGAGCCAACGTCGATTCGGCGCCACTTCCACCGCGTCGCCATATTTGCCGATCCTTGCCGCCACGCCGACATCGTGAAGCTTGTGCGTCATTATTTTCTCCCTTGCGCGCCGCAATGGAAAAGGTCCCATTCATCGCTGGCAAGACAGAGAGGCTGCCGATTTCACCGTTCGGGCATGGGGACAAAACAAGTTCCCGCCTTTTGCGCGGGAGAGGGAAATGGCCTAGAATCCCAGGCGGGAAAAGGCGTTATAACCAATGAAATATCACGCCCCTGCCCCTGAAAATTCAGCGGAGTGAACAGGCGATGGTCACGCTTCAAATCAATGGTCAGTCCCACACCGTGGACGCCCCCGACGACATGCCGCTGCTTTGGGTCTTGCGCGACCTTGTGGGATTGACCGGCACCAAATTCGGCTGCGGCATCGCCCAGTGCGGCGCCTGCACGGTGCACCTGGACGGCAAGGCGGTGCGCTCCTGCATGCTGCCGGTGGGTTCGATCGGCAACCGCGCCATCACGACCATCGAAGCCATCGGCGACACGCCCACGGGTGCCAGGGTGCAGAAAGCGTGGCTGGACATCGAAGTCGTGCAATGCGGTTATTGCCAGTCCGGCCAAATCATGTCGGCCACGGCGCTTCTCAACCGCACGCCCAATCCCGACGATTCCGACATCGATGCGGCGATGGCGGGCAATATCTGCCGTTGCGGCACCTATGTGCGTATCCGTCAGGCGATCAAGAACGCTGCAAAAACCGTCTAACGGGGCCTCCATGTCCAGTCCTGCCGACACGTCTGAAACCGGCGCGCTGTCGCGCCGTACCTTTCTCAAAGTCTCGACGGCCGCCGGCGGCGGCCTGATGCTGGGTTTCCATGTGCCAGCCTTCGCGCAGGACGCGCCCAAGCCGACGAAATACGTCCTCAATCCCAATGCCTTCATCGCCATCGCGCCAGACGGCAAGGTGGCGTTCCAGATTCCGCAGGAGGAAATGGGCCAGGGAGTTTATACCTCGCTCTCCCAGCTTCTCGCCGACGAGCTGGATGTGGATTTCGCCAATGTGACACCGCTGCCCGCGCCGCCGGTCGACGCGCTCTATGGCAGCCCGCGTTCGCACCGCATGTCCACCGGCGGCTCGACCTCGATACGCAGTTTCTATACGGCGCTGCGCCAGGTGGGCGCGTCCGGCCGCGCCATGATGGTCGCGGCCGCCGCCCAGCAATGGAAAGTCGATCCCGCGACGCTGCGCACCGAAAATGGACAGGTGATCGACGACGCCCATGGCGGGCGCAAACTCTCTTATGGCGAACTCGCGCCGCGCGCGGCCAAGCTGCCGGCGCCGCAGGACGTGACACTCAAGGCCGACAAGGACCTGAAGTTGATCGGCAAGTCCGTGAAGCGGCTGGACACGCCCGGCAAGGTCAACGGCAAGGCGCAATACGGCATCGATGTCCGCATGGACGGCCTCAAGATCGCCGCGTTGGCGGCATCGCCGGTGGTGGGCGGCAAAGTCGCCCATGTCGATGCCAGCAAGCTTCCCCAAGGCGTGCAGCTGGTGCAGTTGGAGGATATCGTCGCCGTGGTGGGTACGCATTACTGGGCCGCGAAGAAAGGCCTGGATTCGCTCACCATTCGTTGGGACGACGGCGAGAACGGAAAATACGATTCCGCCCGGATGTGGCACGAGATCCGCGAGACCTCGGCCAAGGACGGCGTGCTGGCCAAGGAAGAGGGCGATGCCAAGAAAGCATTGGCCGCCAAGGACACCGACAAACTCGATGTCGCCTACGAATTGCCGTTCCTGTCGCATGCGCCCATGGAGCCGCAGAACTTCACTGTCCATGTGAAGGATGGCGGTTGCGAGATGTGGGGCGGAAGCCAGGTGCAGACCAGCGCGGTGGCTGCCGCCGCCAAGGCGCTGAACACCGCGCCCGAGAAGATCAATTTCCATAACCAGATGCTGGGCGGCGGCTTCGGCCGCAGGCTCGATACCGACATGGTCACCAAGTCGGTGCGCATCGCCGAAAAGGTGGATGGCCCGGTCAAGGTGATCTGGAGCCGCGAGGAAGACATCCGGCAGGACATGTATCGTCCCGCCTATCGCAATGTGATGTCGGCCAGCCTGGACAGGAACGGCAAGATCACCGCCTGGACCCATCGCATCGCCGGCGGCGCCGTGTCGGTGCGCATGTCGGGCAAGCCGCTCAAGGGCGGACTGGATCGCGGCTCGCTCGAAGGCGCGACCGAGAATAATTACGGCGTGCCCAATTTCCGGGTCGAATATATCGAGACCCCGCCCAAGGCCCTGAATGTGGGTTACTGGCGTGGCGTCGCGCCCAACAACAATGTCTTCGCCACCGAAAGCCTGATGGACGAACTGGCGTTGAAGGCGGGCAAGGATCCCGTCGCCTTCCGCCTGGCGCAACTGGACGGCACGCCGCGCCTGAAGGCGGTGGTGCAAATGGTGGCGCAACGCTCGAACTGGGGCGGCGCATTGCCCAAGCGCGCGGGGCGGGGCATCTGCGCCCAATTCTGCTTCGGCACCTACATCGCCACGGTCTGCGAGGCCGAAGTGGCCGACAATGGCGAAGTGAAGATCCGCCAGGTCCATGCAGTGATCGATCCAGGCCGGGTGGTCAATCCCGACACCTTGATGGCGCAGGTCCAGGGCGGCTTGATGTTCGGCTTCACGGCAGCGCTTTATGGCGACATCACGGTCAAGGATGGCCGGGTGCAGCAGCGGAATTTCAACGACTATCGCATCATGCGCATGAACGAGGCGCCGCCCATCGATGTGCATATCATTGCAAGCCATGAGGCGCCCGGCGGCATCGGCGAACCGGGCTGCACGGCCGGGCCGCCTTCGCTGGTGAACGCCATCGCGGCGGCCACCGGCATTCGCCTGCGCAAACTACCGATCGATCGCGACATTCTGGCAGGCAGGAAAATCGCATGAGCAAAAAAGGATGGGGCATTGTGGTGGCGGTGATTGCCGTCGTCGCGCTTGGCGTTGCGTATTGGCTGTTGATGATCCCAGGACCGATGTCCTTCGCCCAGGGCGGCACCGTGGCGCTGGCCGATTATAACGGCGCCAATCCCACGGGCGTGCCGGCCGAGCTTTCCCACGCCGACCTGATCAAGCGGGGCGAATATCTGGCGCACGCGGCCGATTGCGTTGCCTGCCACACGGCACAGGGCGGCGGCCAGGCCTATGCCGGCGGTTTCGCCTTCAACCTGCCGGGCATGGGCACGATCTATTCCACCAACATCACGCCCGACAAACAGACCGGCATCGGCAACTACACCGACCAGCAATTCCTGGACGCCCTGCACAAGGGCGTGCGCGCCGACGGCGCAAGGCTTTACCCGGCGATGAGCTACACCTCCTACACCTACATGACCGATGCGGACGCGCTGGCGATCAAGGCCTACCTGTTCAGCCTGCCGGCGGTGCATGCACCGGCCCGCGCCAACAATCTGTCCTGGCCGTTCAACCATCGCGGCCTGATGAAGATTTGGGACGCTTTCTACAACGCCGATGAACGCTTCCGCCCGCATCCTTCGGAAAGCGCGGAGTGGAACCGGGGCGCCTATCTTGCCGAGGCGCTGGGTCATTGCGGCGAATGCCACACGCCGCGCAATCCCGCCTTTGCGATGGACAATCGCCGCAAATATGCCGGCGCGCTGACCGCCGGCTGGCGTGCCTATGATATCTCCAGTGACGCCAAATCGGGACTGGCGACCTGGAGCGACAACGATCTCGCCACTTACCTTTCCACCGGCCATGCTGATGGCCATGGCGGCGCAGCAGGCCCGATGGGCGAGGCGTCGGACGACAGCCTCACTTACCTGACGGCCGGCGATATCCACGCCCTGGTGGTCTATCTGAGAAGCGTGCCGCCCCAGGATACCGACCTGCCGCGCGCCGTGACGGTGCCCGCGCCCGCCTCGTACCGCCAGGGCGTGACGGCGGATCTCGATCCGCGCGGCGAGAAGATCTTCGCCGGCGCCTGCGCCAGCTGCCATGACTGGACCGGTGTCAGCCCCTTGAGCAAATACGCCACGCTCACGGGCGCCCGGGCGGTAAACGATCCGTCCGCCACCAATGTGGCGCAGACCATCATCAACGGCGTGAACCGCAAGACGGCGCAAGGCACCATCTTCATGCCCGCCTTCGGCGATGCCTATTCGGATGCGGAAATCGCCGCGGTTTCCAATTACGTCACCGCGCGCTTCGGCGCGGAAGGCGCGCACCTGACCGAAAAAGACGTCGCGTCGCTGCGCAAGCAGGTCGCGCAACAATAGGCTAACCTGTCCCTCGCGGTCCCATCGGCCGCGGGGGATCCGAGCCTGTGATTCAACCTTCCCTGCCCATAGGCTTCGCGCTGGTCGCGGTCACGGCACTGGCCGCGGTTGCCGCCAGGCGCACCACATTGCCGCCTTCCATCTTCCTGGTTCTGGTGGGCCTGGTGCTGGGCTTCATCCCCGGCATACCGCGCGTCGACCTTCGTCCGGACCTGGTGCTCACCCTGCTATTGCCGCCGCTGCTTTATTCGGCGGGCGTGGGCATGAGCTGGCGGGGCTTCAAGGCCAATATCCGACCCATCCTCTTGATGGCGGTGGGGCTGGTCGTCTTCACCGCGGCGTCCGTCGCCGCGCTGACGCATTATCTGCTCCATTTCAGCTGGGCGCTGGGCTTCGTGCTGGGCGCGATCGTGGCGCCGCCTGACGCGGTCGCGCCCATGGCGATCGCCAAGCGGTTTCCGATCCCCAATCGCGTGCTGGTGATCCTGGAAGGCGAGGGCCTGGTCAATGACGCCACCGCGCTGATCCTGTTCAGCTTCGCCATCGCCGCGGTGATCGAAGGCGGTCAATTCTCTGCTGTCGCGGCGGTGGGCAACTTCGCCGCCATCGTGGCCGGCGAAATTCTTTGGGGCCTGTTGCTGGGGTGGGCGGCGCTCCATCTGCGCCGCCTGGCGCATGAACCGCGCGTGGAAATCATCCTGGCCATGCTGACGCCTTATGCCGCGTTCTGGGTGCCGGAAAGCCTGGGCGGCTCGGGCGTGCTGGCCACGGTGACGGCGGGCCTGTTCGTGAGTTGGAACGGTCCGCGCTTCATTGCGCCCGCCACCAGGCTGCAAGGCTTTTTCGTCTGGGATCTGGTGACCTATTTGATCGAAGGCGTGATCTTCCTGCTGACCGGCCTTCAGGCGCCCGTCATCATCGATTCCCTCGGCGAAACAGACTGGATCAGGCTGGGCATCGCGGCAGCATCCGTCACCGCCGCGCTGATCGTTGTGCGTTTCATCTGGGTTTATGCCTCGACCTATCTGCCATGTTGGCTATGGCCTTCTTGGCG
>DATKPL010000198.1:0-3259 GCA_035524155.1 Rhizomicrobium sp. | reverse complement strand
CCAGCTTGCGGGCGGCTGCGGCAAAGCTGCCTGTTTCCACGATGGCAAGGAAAACCGCGATTTGATCCAGGGTGGGAGACCGGGGCTCCATTCAATATTCCTGAACAGAAAGTTCAATAATATCCCAATTATCAGAACAAGTCAGCCGCCCCATATTCTGTGTTCCTGAAACAGCCCGGAGAATTCCATGGTCAATATCCTGATCGCTTTCTATTCCCGCACCGGCACCATCGAGGGCCTGGCTAAGGCCATCGCCGAAGGCGCCGAAGCCGTGGGAGCCGAAGTCCGCCTGCGCCGGGCGCGTGAGCTTGTCGGCCACGACATCATGAGCTCGGTGCCGGGCTGGAAGGAATCCGCCGAAGCGATGAATGCCCGCTATGCCGCCCCAACCGTGGAAGACGCCGAATGGGCCGACGCGATCGTGTTCGGCACGCCCACCCGTTTCGGGTCGGTCTCGTCGGAATTGAAGGCCTATATCGACGGGCTGGGCGGTCTTTGGGCCAAGGGCGCGCTCAACGGCAAAGTGGGATCGGCCTTCGCCGGCTCGGCCACGCCCCATGGCGGCAATGAATCCACCATCATCTCGCTCTACAATCCGCTGGCGCATCTGGGCCTGATCATCGTGCCCACCGGTTATGCCGACGCGGCCATGTTCAAAGGGGCGGGCACGCCCTATGGCGCAAGCGTCGTCTCGGGCAATCCGCCGTCCGGGCCCAGTGCCGACGAACTGGACGTCGCGCGCCACCAGGGCCGCCGGGTTGCGAAAGTCGCAGAGGCCTTGCGCGCTCAAAAGTAGCAAAGGGCAATTGAATTCGCCGCGCGCCAAGGGCTTTCTTCCCGTGGAAGCCCTTGGCGCGAGCCCATCACGTGAGCGAATCTCTTTATCTGGAAGATGTCTTTGTCGGACAGCGCTTCGTCACCGCCTCGCACCTTTTGACCGTGGACGAGATCAAGGCGTTCGCCAGCGCCTATGATCCCCAACCCTTTCACACTGACGAGAAAGCCGCCAAGGACACGTTCTTCAAAGGCCTGGCGGCCAGCGGCTGGCACACCGCCGCCGTCTCGATGCGGCTGCAGATCGACAATGGACCCAAGATCGCGGGCGGCATGATCGGCGCAGGCGGGGAACTCTCCTGGCCCCGTCCCGCGCGCCCCGGCGACGAGATCAGGGTGGAAAGCGAAGTGATCGATGTGAAGCCGTCGCGCTCGCGGCCCGAACGCGGTTTTGTCACGCTCCGCAGCGAGACAAAAAATCAGCGCGACGAAGTTGTCCAGCTTTTCATCGTCAAGCTTCTGGTCTGGCGGCGACCCGAATACGGTTTCTGACAGGCCCTTTTGACCCTTCTTGCCGCTTCGATTAGACAAGTTGTGACGCTCATGAAAAAGGCGTGCGCATGCTGGACGATCTGAAAGCCAATAACCGCGCCTGGGCCGAGCGCATGGTGGCGCGCGATCCGGAGTTCTTCAAGCGCCTGGAACGCCAGCAGGGCCCGCAATATCTCTGGATCGGCTGTTCCGACAGCCGCGTGCCCGCCAACGAGATTGTCGATCTGGCGCCCGGCGAAATGTTCGTCCATCGCAATGTCGCCAATCTCGCTCCGCCCCAGGACGCCAATTATCTTTCAGTGCTGCAATTCGCCGTCGACGTGCTCAAGGTTCGCCACATCATCGTGGTGGGTCATTATGGCTGCGGCGGCATCGCCGCTGCTGTCGATGGCCAAAGGCGCGGCCTGATCGATCATTGGCTCCATCCCATTCGCGAAGTGGCTGAGGAGCATCTGGCGGAACTGGAAGCAATCGCCGATCCGCACAAGCGCAACGACCGGTTATGCGAGCTGAATGTGATGCGCCAGGTGAAGAATGTGGCCTCTGACGTGTTCGTCCAGGATGCCTGGGCCCGCGGGCAAAGCCTTCAGGTGCATGGCTGGGTCTATTCGCTGGGAACAGGCCTGGTCAACGATCTGAATGTGACGGCGAAAGGCCCGCAGGATTTAAAGCCATAGCGACAGAGCAGGGGTGATAAAGGACGAACCGCATGTCTCCTGCAGCCATGGGCAGAACCCGTTCGGGCTTATCTATAATCTGACACGGTGATGTGCGCCGGCGCGTTGCCGTCGAGATAGCGCTGATAGGCCTGGGCATAGCCATCTTCCAGATGCCGGGTGAAGCGCTCGGTATCGAACAGCGGCGAATTCACCTTCAGTCCGGCCAGCTTCGCCTTCAATGCCACGAGCTTTTCCGGCTCGCGGGCGAGCTCCAGAGCCAGGCGCTCATAGTCCTGCGCCGATTGCGTGACCAGCTCGGGAAGTCCGATTGTGGCGAGAACGCCGGCGGCGACCCGGGCCGGAAAACCCCGGCCTATCACGGTGATGATGGGCAGGCCCGCCCAGAGCGCATCGCTGGCCGTGGAATGGGCATTGTAATGGAACGTGTCCAGAAAAAGATCGGCCTGCCGATGGCGCGCCAGATGCTCCGCCATCGGCAGGCGCTCGGTGAAAATGATGCGCTTGGGATCGACGCCTTGCTTCCGGGCCTCCGCCCTGAGATTGGCCTCGGCCCATGGGTTCGTGCCGCTCAGCCAAAGGACGCTTCCTTCGATTCCACCCAGCAGGCGCATCCAGATGGCGAATTCCCGGGGACCGATCTTGTAGCTGTTGTTGAAACAGCAAAACACCACGCCGTGCTCCGGCAAGCCTATTTCAGCCCGTGTCATCGAGCGCGGAGAGATTTCGCGGTCATCGTCGCTGGGCAGGTAGGTGTGTGGAAGTCGGATGATCTTTTCGGAATAAAAAGCTTCATGGTCTTCCGGAATGATCGTGCCGTCCGCGATGAGATAGTCGATCGACGACATGCCGGTGGTCCCGGGAAAGCCCAGATAATGAATCTGGACTGGCGCTGCACGGTAAACGAATATCTCGGACCGCGCATTCTCGGTATGACCCATCAGGTCGATGGCGATGTCGATCCCATCCCTGCGCGCCTGCTCCGCGATCGCACGGCTGTCCGACGTCCGCACATCATGAAAGAACTCCACGCCCTTTCGCGTACGCTGCCGCATCTCGTCATTCGTGTCGGGGCCATAGGAATAAGCGTGAACCTCGAATCGCGTCCGGTCATGGCGCTCGAGCAGCTGGGCCATCAGGTACATCACGGCGTGGTTGTGAAAATTGGCCGAGAAATATCCGATCCTGATTCGCGCGGGCTTTGCCGATGGCGGTGTGAAAGAACCAAGGTCGGCCGTGGTAAAGCGTTCCTGGAC
>DATKPL010000197.1:0-7672 GCA_035524155.1 Rhizomicrobium sp. | reverse complement strand
TCATCGCCACCTCCAACCGCGACCTGGCCGAAGCGGTCAAGCACGGCACTTTCCGCGAGGACCTGCTTTACCGCCTGAACGTGGTCAATCTGAAGCTGCCCCCCCTGCGCGAGCGGCCCAAGGATATCCGCGCCTTGGCCCAGCATTTTGCCCGCAAATATGCCGAAGCGAACGGCGTGCCGTTCAGGCCGCTGGCCGGCGCGACCGAGCGCCTGCTCCTGTCGCATCCCTGGCGGGGCAATGTGCGCGAACTGGAGAACACCATCCATCGCGCCGTGCTCCTGGCAACAGGTGCGGAGATCGCGCCCGAGGCCATTCGCCTGCCCGACGGCAGCCAGGTGGGTTCGCAGCCGCTGCCTTCGCCCAACAATCCCGTCCAGACCGCGGTCACGTCCGCGGCGGTGGCCACCCGCAATCTGGTGGGCCGCACCGTGGCCGATGTCGAACGCGACCTGATCTTGGACACGCTGGATCACTGCCTGGGCAACCGCACTCATGCCGCCAATATTCTGGGCATCTCCATCCGCACCCTGCGCAACAAGCTGCGTGAATATTCCGATGCAGGGCTTTCGGTCCCCAATCCCGGCGAACAAAGACTAGCGGGCTAAAGGCATCCTAAATGGCTGACGTCACCAGCGCGGCGGCTCCTGGCGGGCTCGATTTCTCGCCCAAGAAAATCGTCGATTTCATCCGCAAATCCGATCTGGGCCTCGCCATCGGCATCATGGCGATCCTGGTGGTGCTCATTTTGCCTTTGCCCACCTGGATGCTGGACATCGCGCTGGCTTTCTCGCTGAGCTTTTCGATTTTGATTTTGATGACGGCGGTCTTCATCAGAAAGCCGCTGGAATTCAGCTCCTTCCCCGCGATCCTGCTCATCACCACCATGATGCGGCTGGCCCTGAACCTGGCCTCGACGCGCCTGATCCTCAGCCGCGGCAATGAAGGGACGGCGGCGTCCGGCTATGTGATCCAGGCCTTCGGCAAGCTGATCATGCAGGGCAATTTCGTCATCGGCCTGATCGTCTTCGCCATCCTGATCATCGTGAATTTCGTGGTCATCACCAAGGGTTCGGGCCGCATCGCCGAGGTGGCGGCGCGCTTCAGCCTGGATGCGATGCCGGGCAAGCAGATGGCGATCGACGCCGATTTGTCCGCCGGCCTGATCAACGAAACGGAAGCCAAACAGCGGCGCAAGAATATCGAAGCCGAATCCAACTTCTTTGGCGCCATGGACGGCGCCAGCAAATTCGTGCGCGGCGACGCCATTGCCGGCCTGCTGATCGTGGGCATCAACATTGTCGGCGGCATCATCATCGCCGTGGCGCAGAAGGGCATGAGTTTCGCCGACGCCACCCAAACCTTCACCCTTCTTACCGTGGGTGAGGGGCTGGTCTCGCAGATGCCGGCGCTGATCATCTCGACCGCCGCCGGCCTGATGGTCTCCAAGGCCGGTGTCGAAGGCGCCACCGACAAGGCGCTGATGGGCCAACTCTCCTTCTACCCCCAGGCGCTGGGCATGGCCGCCGCCGTGATGGGCGTGGTCGCGGTCCTGCCCGGCATGCCGACCATGGTGTTCGCGGGTCTTTCCGGCGCCACTGGCTCGCTCGCCTATTTCGCCTTCAAGCGCAAGGACGCGCGCATCGCCACCGAACAGGCACAGGAAGCCAAGGCCAAGGCTGAAGCCGAGCCCAAGGAAGAGCCGATCTCGACCGCGCTGGCGCTGGACTTGCTGCGGGTCGAGCTGGGCTATGGCCTGCTGCCGTTGATCAACGATGCCCAGGGCCATCGCATCACTGACCAGATCAAGGCGCTGCGCCGCCAGTTGGCACAGGAGATGGGCTTTGTGATGCCGGCGGTGCGCATCCTGGACAATATGCAGCTGGGCGCCAACGAGTACCGCATCCGTATCAAGGAATTCGATTCCGGCAAGGGCGAACTTTTTCCCGGCTCCTTCCTGGTGATGGATCCCAAGGGCCTGCCCATCGATCTGCCCGGCACGCACACGACCGAGCCGGCGTTCGGCCTGCCCGCAACCTGGATCTCGGCGCCCTTGCGCGAAGAAGCCTCGTTCCGCGGCTTCACTGTGGTCGATCCGGGCACGGTGCTCACCACCCATTTGACCGAAGTGCTCAAGAGCCATATGGCCGAGCTTCTCTCCTACGCGGAGACCAAGAAGCTGCTCGACGACCTGCCCGCGGAAAACAAGAAGCTGGTGGAAGAACTGATCCCGTCGCAGATTTCCGTCACCGGCGTGCAGCGTGTGCTGCAGACCCTGTTGTCGGAGCGCGTCTCGATCCGCGACATGGCGGCGATCCTGGAAGGCATCGCCGAAGCGGTGGGCCATACCAAGAACCCGCTCTACATCACCGAGCATGTGCGCACGCGCCTGGCGCGCCAGCTTTGCCACGCCAACCTCGCGCCGGGCGGTTATCTGCCGCTTCTGGCGCTGTCGCCCGCCTGGGAGCAGGCTTTTGCCGAATCCATTGTCGGCCAGGGCGAAGAACGGCAATTGGCGATGGCGCCGTCCCAGCTTCAGCAATTCATCCAGGCGGTGCGCGAGCGCTATGAAGAGACCACCGCCAAGAATGAAGTGCCGGTGCTGCTCTGCAGTCCGCAGGTGCGGCCTTTCCTGCGCTCCATCGTCGAGCGTTTCCGGCCCCAGACTGTGGTGATGAGCCAGAACGAGATTCACGCCTCGGTGCGGCTGCGCACCCTGGGCCAGATCTGATCAGCCCATGCCGGCCCTCGCCTCAGCCCAGCTTCTGGCTTTCCCCGGGCTGGACATCGGCCTTCGGACGGCTTTGCTGGCGCAGCTCAGGCAGCATCGCCTGCCCGAGCATCTGATCGAGAGCTTCATCCGCGAAGCCGGTTCGTTTCCCGCCCGCGGCATCGATGAAGCGCTGGCCGAAGTCCTGGCGGCGCGCATGCTGCCGGCCGCGCTGGATTTCAGCCGGCGCATTTTCCTGATCGGGCCGGCGGGGGCGGGCGTAACCAGCGTCGCCGAAAAACTTCGCCATCAGGCCCAACTCCGCAACCGGAGCGTGATGATCGAGAGCCGGAATTTTCACCCCCGCAATATGCGGGCGCGCATGGCGTTCGGCTGTCTGGGCGAGCGTTCCGATGTGCAAACCATCGGCGTGGTATCCGCGCTGGCCGATGCCGAAGAGATCAGTGAGATGGTCTCGGCCTTCCGGCTCAGCCGCATCATCGTCACCGGCCTTGACATGGCACGCAGGTTTGGCGCGCTTACCGCGGCGGTGGCGCAAGGCGCGCGCCTGATCGCTGTGACCCGTTCGCCCCGGCCGGATGCGGCGCTGGAACCGCTATATCCGCGCGAACTCGCCGCGATGCTGTCGCGCTGACGGTTCCGGCTCATGACGCTGCCGCAATCTTGACGCAATCGCCGCGCTTGCCGATTTAACTTTTCCGGCAAAAAAACCTGACGCCGAAGGGATCGTTTGAGTCCCTCGAATTGCCCGCTTGCAATTGCTCAAAAAAATCGCGTCGGTTCCCACCGCTTGCGGTCTTTTTGCCACAGAGGCCATTGGCGCAGGGGAAAAACGGAACCGCCGAATTTGACCCGGCGTTTATCGACCCGGAGGGACCGAGTTCTATCAGGGTCTGTTACATGTCTGCGATTGGTCTGCCCAAAGGCAAGAATTTCATCATCTCGGGATATGCCGATTACCGCCGTGACACGCTGGTTTTCGCGCGCATGCAATCCCAACAACTGCGCGCCATGGAGTGGGAAGGCCGGATCAAGCCGCTCCGCTCCTGGAGCGCTTTGCTCGGCCGCGGCGCCATCGTGTTGGCGTTTGCCGGCGCGATCATGGCGTTCTTCATCTAACACGCGCGCTTCATCTAACACGCCCGGGTTCGGGCGACCGGGCCGCCCGGCGCGGGACGTGTCTTCATCAATCCGATGCGGATTTAGGCAGAGCGCAAGGTGTGCTTGCGCAGATGGCGGACAAGCGCCAACTCATCCAGGCGCGACTGAGCGCGGCGGGCTTCGATTTCAGCCAGGCGCTTGGCCTGCTGCTCGGTGGCGAATTCCAGGGCTTTCAGGTCCTGGAACGCGTTGTTGAGATCGATCTGGGCGCTTTCATATTCGCGCTCGATCTCCTTCAAGGTATTGCGAAGATTCTCGCGCCTGGTCTCGATAGAGCGCAGGAACGACGGAAAAGCCAGCCGGCCGATATCGGAATCGCCGGCGCGCTGTTTTTCACGCGCCACATCTTCGTCCAGGTCGGTGAGCTTGCGGTCCAGATTGGCCCGCATGGCGTCGATGGTGGAAATGCGGCGTTTCATTTCGTCGACACGAAAGCGCTTCAAGCGCAGCAGGGTATCGGTCCGGTTCATGCTCAAGCCCTCCCAGTCCCTGCGCCGTTAAGAATATTGGCCAGCGCCGCATAAGATTCGCTTAATCCGGCCTGCTCGTCCTTCTTTTGTGCCAAAAAGGCTTCGAGCGCGGGATGCAGCGATACCGCGTGGTCCACTTCAGGATTCGTGCCAGCCTTGTAGGCGCCCACGCGCACCAGCTCCGCCATGTCCTCATAAAGGGTCATGGGGGCGCGAGCCTGCAAAACCAGGCTTTGCTCGATTTCGCTGTTGCAGGCGGGCATGGCGCGGCTGACCGATTTCAGGACATTGATGGCCGGGAACCTGCCCCGTTCCGCAATGGCACGGTCGAGCACGATATGACCGTCTAGTATGCCGCGCACCGCATCGGAAATCGGCTCGTTGTGATCGTCACCTTCCACCAGCACGGTAAACAGGCCCGTGATCGAGCCATGATCGGTGGCGCCGGGGCCGGCGCGTTCCAGAAGCCGCGGCAGCTCGGCGAAAACCGTGGGCGTGTAACCTTTGGATGTGGGCGGCTCGCCGGCGGACAGGCCGATCTCGCGCTGCGCCATGGCGAAACGCGTCACCGAATCCATCAGCAGCAGCACATTCATGCCCTGGTCGCGCAACTGTTCGGCCACGGTCATCGCCACATAAGCGGCCTGGCGGCGCACCAGCGGCGCTTCGTCGGATGTCGCGGCCACGATCACGCTGCGCGCCAGGCCTTCAACACCGAGATCGTCCTCGATGAATTCCTTCACTTCACGGCCGCGTTCGCCGATCAAACCGATCACGATGGCGTCGGCATTGGAATTGCGCGCCAGCATCGCCAAGAGCGTGGATTTGCCCACGCCCGAGCCCGCGAAAATGCCCATGCGCTGACCCTGGCAGCAGGTGGTGAAGACATTCATCGCCCGCACGCCCAGATCCAGCTTGGCGCCCACGCGCGCGCGTGTGGTGGCGGGCGGCGGCGCAGCCTTGAGCGGATAGGGTTCTGGCCCCTGCGGCAAAGCGCCTTTGCCGTCCAAAGGCTCGGCAAAGCCGTTCAGGACACGCCCGAGCCACGCTTTGCAGGGATAGATGCTCGCGGGGTGGTTTTCGAAATCGGCGCGGGCGCCCAGCGCGATGCCGTCCAGCGGTCCCAGCGGCATGACCAGGGCGCGGCCGTCGCGAAAGCCGACCACTTCACATGAAATCTTCTTGCTATTTCCGAGGCTTAGGCGAACCTGGCCACCCAGGCTGACCGCGCCCACCGCTCCTGTCACCTCGACACCGAGGCCCTCGATCCGAGCCACTCGGCCAAACCGGGTGAGCGTGGGGACAGTCTCTATATCTTTGAGCAACGCGTGCATTTTTTCCTTGGCCAGCAGACTTTTTTTGAGCGGTCCGACCCCATTCTGAGGCCAAGGATTTAAATGCCGGTAAACTTAACAAATCGAATCAATGCATTACCGGCCTTGTGGAAAACACGGAGGGGTTAATCCCGGATTGCTCCAAACTGAAGAGTGAGGGAGAGGTTAAAGAGGGCGTTAACCATTACCGGTTACCGTCCGGAAACCGATTAATCGTGCCAGGCAGAAGCCGGCGCGGCTAGGACGAAGAGGGGCTCATATGCGCGTACTCCTGATTGAAGACGACAGCGCCATGGCACGCAGCATCGAGCTGATGCTGCGCAGCGAAGGCTTGAATGTCTACACGACCGATCTCGGCGAAGAAGGGATCGATCTTGGCAAGCTTTATGACTACGACATTATCGTTCTCGACCTGCAGCTGCCGGACATGTCGGGCTTCGAGGTCCTGAAGGCGCTTCGGGTCGCCAAGGTGCAGACCCCCGTCCTGATCCTGAGCGGCAACGCCATTGTCGAGGCCAAGGTCAAGGCGCTGGGCTTCGGCGCGGACGACTATATGACCAAGCCCTTCCACAAGGACGAGCTGGTCGCCCGCATTCAGGCCGTGGTGCGCCGCTCCAAGGGCCACAGCCAATCGGTGATCATCACCGGCAAGCTCACCGTCAATCTTGACGCCAAGACCGTGGAAGTCGACGGCCAGCGCGTGCACCTGACGGGCAAGGAATATCAGATGCTGGAGCTGTTATCGCTCCGCAAGGGCACCACCCTTACCAAGGAGATGTTCCTCAATCATCTCTATGGCGGGATGGACGAGCCCGAACTCAAGATCATCGACGTCTTCATCTGCAAGTTGCGCAAGAAGCTGGCGGCGGCGATCGACGGCGACAATTACATCGAGACCGTGTGGGGCCGCGGCTATGTGCTGCGCGATCCGCAGGACGGCGAACAGGCCGTTGCCTAAGTCAGTTTAAATGGGGGCCTTCCAGAAGGGCGGCAGCAATGCCGCCCTTCTTTTTTGGTCGCACGTCCCGCGGAAAAGTTCGGCCCCACCGTGATAACGCGCTAGGGCCGCACTTTTCCTGGCCGATGCTCCTGTTAGTGGAGACTGCACTCCAACAACTTGTTATCCAGCGCCGAACCGATCAGCAGCTTGTCACCCACGATCGCGGCAACGCTGGCCCCGCCGATGCGGCTGCCGTCATCGGCGAAGATCGTGTCATAGCTTTGCGGCACGCCCGATTTGTCCAGGCTGACGCGAAACACTTCCGAGGGTGACGGCTTGGTGGGATCAGCGCGGAATGCCGCATCCCGCATCAGATTGGGCCGGGCGGCAATGATGAGATTTCCCCTGGCATCGGCGGAAATATTGTCGGGCCGGGCCGGCAGCGACAGCGAGCCGATCTCGGTCAGGCTGCCGAAGAAGGGCTCGCGCGAAAAAGCGATCAGGCGGCGTTCATTGCTCATGGTGACATAGACGTGGCCGCCATCGGGCGTGACGAACACGCCATTGGGAAACGCCATGCGCTGCACCGAAATGCCGAAGCTGGTGCCGTTGAAGTAGAGAAGATCGGCATGGGGCCAGAGCAGATAATCCTCGGCGAAGCGCCCCAGCGCGCCCTTGGTCACATGATCGTTGGTGACATAGAAGCGGTCGGGGGCCGTGGCCGCCAGATCGTTGGGGCTGACCAGAAGCCCACCCCCCACGCTGGAGCGCGCGGCCAGCCTGGGCACACCATTGTCATACGCGAGATTGAAACTTTCCACCGCCTGGCTGCCGCCTTGGCGATGATTGATCACCAGCAGCGTCTCTTCATCCTTGGCGCCGTGAAAAAGGCTGATGCCATGGGGGTGAAAATCCTTGGGTACCCCGTCCAGCTTCACGGGCGCGGCGGACGGATCGCTGAGCTTGATGGCGTAGAGCCCGTCGCGCGGATCGGGATGGGCCAAGGGTGCGCGCCGGTTGGTGGACGAAACGATCA
>DATKPL010000196.1:0-2664 GCA_035524155.1 Rhizomicrobium sp. | reverse complement strand
CGCCTGGGCCTGGTATCGATCCAGGAACCGTTCGCCGGTCTCTTCACCCAGGGCATGGTCTGTCATGAGACATACCGCGATGCCTCGGGCTGGCTCTCACCCGATGACGTGGTCAAGGAAGGCGTCAGGGCCTTCCGCAAGGACAATCACGCTCCGGTCGAAATCGGTTCGTCCGAGAAGATGTCCAAATCCAAGCGCAATGTGATCGCGCCCGAAGCCATCATCGCCGATTACGGCGCCGACACCATCCGCTGGTTCATGCTGTCGGATACGCCGCCCGAGCGTGACATCGAATGGACCGATGCGGGCGCGGAAGGTTGCTGGCGTTTTGTCCAGCGCATCTGGCGCCTGGTGAGCGAGGCGGAGGGCTTGCCCGCGCCCGGCGCCAAGGCCGTCCCAACTGACGAGGCGTCCAAATCGCTGCATCAATCCGCGCACAAGGCCATTGCCGCGGTTACGGAAGATCTGGGCGCGCTGCGTTTCAACCGCGCCGTGGCCCAGCTTTACATGGTCTCCAACGCCATCGCCGATGCGCCCAAGGCTGACGCGGCGACGCGGCGCGAGGCGCTGGAAACCATGGTGCTCCTGGCTGCGCCGATGATGCCGCATCTGGCGGAAGAATGCTGGCGGGCGCTGGGCCATGAAAGGCTGGTGGCGGAAACGCCCTGGCCAAAACACGATCCCGCCCTGCTCAAGACCGACACGGTGACCATCGCCATCCAGGTGAACGGCAAGCGCCGCGGCGAAGTAACGGTGGCGCGTGACGCCGACAACAAGGGCGTTGAGGCGGCAGCTTTGGCGGAAGAGAGCGTGAAACGCGCCCTGGCGGGTGCCACGCCCAAGAAAGTCATTGTCGTGCCGGGCCGTATTGTAAATATTGTCGCATGACTTTTTGTTCGCCCCCTCCGCCCTTCGCACCTGGCGGCGCTACGGGCACCTCCCCCGCCAGCATGCTTCGCATGCGCAGGGGAGGAGGGTCTGTGCGTGCGGCGGGCATTGCCTTTGCGTGCATTGTGCTGGTGGGTTGCGGCTTCCATCCCATGTATGGCGGCGGTGGAAAGTTGGGCCCGGAATTGGCGTCGATCTATGTCGAGCCGGTCACGGACAATGACGGTTATGAACTGCGCAATCAGTTGATCGATCTTCTGGGCTCCGATGGGCGTCAGGCCGGCAAGAGCTATTTCCTCAAACTCACCCTGGCGGAAGAATCGAACGGCGTGGCGCTGCAGAATGACGCCACCATCACCCGCTATAACGACACGCTGTCGGCGACCTATGTCCTGACCGACGCCAACGGCAAGCAGGTGACCAGTGGCACCCAGATCAGTCTGGCGTCCTACAACGTCTCCAACGCGCCTTATTCGACCCTGGTGGTGCAAAAGGATTCCGACCGCCGCGCCGCCGAAGATTTGGCCGACCGTATCCGCATGGATCTGGGCGCCTATTTCAGCGGCCATCGATGATCGTCAAGCCGCAGGAGGCGGATCGCTTCGCCGCCAATCCGCCCAAGCATTTGCGCGCGGCGCTGGTCTATGGCCCCGACGCCGGCCTGGTGCAGGAGCGGGCGGAGAAGCTGCTCAAAAGCGTGGTCGCCGACCTGGCCGATCCTTTCAATGTCGCGGATCTGAGCGAAGGCACGCTTCTTTCCGATCCGGCCCGCCTGGCCGACGAAGCGGCGGCGATTTCCATGCTGGGCGGGCGGCGGGTGGTGCGCGTGCGCGGCGCGACCAACAATCTTTCCGACCTGTTTGAGCAGTTCCTGGACGATCCGCCGGGCGATGCCCTGGTGGTGGTGGAAGGCGGCGATCTCAACAAATCCACGGGCCTGCCCAAATTGTTCGGCAATGACGACAAAGCGGCGGCCATCGCCTGCTATGCCGACACCGCCCGCAGCCTGGAAGATGTGGTGCGCGATACCTTGCGCGCCGAAGGCTTCTCCATCGCGCCCGATGCCCTGCACGATGCCGTGTCGCGGCTGGGCTCGGATCGCGGCGTGACGCGGCGCGAATTGGAAAAGCTGATGCTTTATGCCCAAGGCAAGAAGACCATAACCTTGGACGATATTCTGGCGGCGATGGGCGACGAAGCCGAAGCGCGTGCCGAGGAAGCCTCCGACGCGGCGGGCAGCGGCGATCTTCCCCGTCTGGACCTGGCGCTGGAGCGGCTTTGGATCGCCGATATTTCCGTCAACCAGGTGTTGCGCGGCGCGATGGGCCATTTCCAGCGCTTGACCCTGGTCAAGGAAAGCATCGGCCGGGGCGAAAACATGGAGACGGCGATGCGAAAATTGCGCCCGCCGGTGCATTTCCTGCGCGAGCAATCCTTCAAGGCCCAGGCCAATCGTTGGAATGAAGAAAGGCTCGCCGACGCATTGGACATGCTGTTGGAAGCCGAAGCTTTGAGCCGCACCACCGCTGTTCCCGCCGAAGCCGTGTGCGGTCGTGCGCTGATGAATATCGCCGCCTTGGCAAGGACGCGCTGATGCTGAAAGTCCGCATCATTCCCTGCCTGGACGTCAAAGACGGTCGCGTGGTCAAGGGCATCAATTTCGGGCAGCTGCGCGATGCCGGCGATCCGGTCGAGCAGGCGATCATCTACGACGCGGCCGGCGCCGACGAACTTTGTTTTCTGGACATCACCGCCAGCCATGAGGCGCGGGGCACC
>DATKPL010000195.1:0-18450 GCA_035524155.1 Rhizomicrobium sp. | reverse complement strand
TGGATAAAGTGAATTTCGCGCTCCGCCCGCCGGGGCCGCCCCGGCCGTGATCTAACCGCCCGGCTGTAACGGCGGGGTCGTGGGGCGGCAAGGGGCCGGCACAAGACGTTCCAGACTCTCCTCGCCGACAGCCTGACCAGCTCGGCCGCTCGAGTATTTCCATGCGCAATGCCACCGGAAGGAGGGTCGCGGCGCTGGACGCCTGATACCTGGACGAGCGCTCATCCCGCCGCTAGCTGGCGGGCACCAGTTTCTGCTGCGAGAGCGGCGCGGGCGGCAATCCGATTTCCGCGCGCACGGGTTGGGCCGCCCCGTAATAGCAATCGAGCCAGGTGCGCTCGTCGGTGATGCTGTCGCAGCGCTGGGAGGCGGCGCGCACCGCGTCGCGGGCGCTGGCGTGAACCGCCTCGCCCTGCGCGGGCGCGGGCACTATCGCGCCCCCATTGTCGAACATCTGGTCGACCTGGGTGCAGCCGCAAAGCCCCAGGACAGAGGCCAGCGCGCCCACAGCGAAGTAGCGCCTGGTCCGGCTCGTCATCGTCGCACGCATCTCGTCACCATTCCTGTTTGTCGAAGCCACGGCCATCACCACGCGAAATTCAGCCCGGCAAATTCCTCATAGGTTTGCGAATTGCCCGCGAGCGCCCCATGCAGCTGCACATCCAGGCCGAAGCCGCTATGGCTCTGCAGCGCCAGTCCCAGATCGACCAGGGCCGAACTCTTGCCCGGTTCCGCGCCATAGCTGGAGAAATCCGAGCCTGTCACGTTGGCGTATGCCGCGCGCGCGTTCCAGGTTCCGGTGATCTGGTCGCGCCACGCCAGCCGGTCCGTGAAATCCAGCGACCAGTTGGGATCGAGCGGAATATTCGCATTCTGGCGCACGCCCAGTTCCGCGCCCGGAATATTGGTGTTGTGGGAGAGATAGCTGAGGGCGAAATTGTCCGAGCCCGAGGATGCGGTTTCCGAATAGGCCGGCGCCATCACCAACTGGTCCTGCAGGGCGACATAGGGGATCAGCCAGCCGAACTCTCCGCCCATCTCATAGCGCGCGCCATAGATCCCCGCCGCGGCTTTTCCCGTCAGGTCGTCGGTTCCGGACACGGCGATCGTGCGATCGGTCGTGATGTCGTTCTCGCCGAACGCCGCGGTGAACGCGCCATAGAGCCGGGGCAGGTAGCGGATGAATCCGTAAATGCCGCCTTGCACGGCTTTGTCCTTGCCGTCGCCGAAGCCGTCGGCAAGATGAAAGGTGCTCGACCCGACCGAAAAGGCCGCGCCCAGGACCATGGCGGGCGAAAGGCGGAAATCCGCGCCGCCGACGAAGCCGTTCATGTCCGATTTGAACTGGTGCGACCCCAGATCCTGGTTGCCGTCGACAATGCCGTCGCCGGTGAAGGCCATGGCCCAGATGCCGCCCCTTTGCGGTGGCCGTCTCGCGCCCACGCCATTCTCTTGCGTGTCGCCGATGTGATCGAAGATCGCATTGACGAACGGATCGAACAGCGAATTGGCGGCATTGGGAATATCGCTGCCAAGCTCACCCGACATCTGGCCGGCGTCGCTTGCCAGCGCCGACGGCGAGACATTGCCCAGATTCTCGAACGCCTGGGGCAAGGCATGGCCCGAAGCGATGGCCGTGTCGATGCCGGCAATCGCCTGGCTCTGGTTTGCCGTCACGCCCGCGGGCAACAGGGGCGAGAGCTTGGCGAGATTGACCTCGAGATAAACGTCGTCGGCGTCATAGCTCACGGTCTGCGAGAATACCGCGCCGGTATTTTCCAGCGGCGCGACGGCAAAGGTGCCGCTCACGCCGTCGGCGGCGGTGAGGACGGTGAGCTTCTGGCCCAGCGCATAGGTCCCGTCCGTGCTGGCGACCGAGAGCGTGCCGCCCAATGCCTCCGCGCCCGCGACCGACAGTTTGCCCGCGCCGGCCGACGACATGTCGACCACGAATTCGGAAGTGTTGGCGAAGGCCACCGTGCCGTTGACGGAGAGCGTTCCGCTGCCCGCGCTGCCCGGCGAGATCGCGCCGCCGTCCTTGACGGTGACGTTGGGCACGCTGCCCGAGCCTGACAGGGTGCCGCCGGAATTGACCGTCACGCCGCTGGAGCTGGTGATCGCGCCATTGACGGCCAAATTGCCGCCATTGATCACGGTCGCGCCGGTGTAACTGTTCGCGCCCGACAATGTCTCGGTCCCGCCCGTCACGGCGAGGCCGCCCGATCCGGAAATCGCTCCCGAGAAGACACCCGCGCCATCCGTCACGGTCAGGGTCTGGCCGCCGATGACGACGCTGCCGCTGCCGGCGAGGGAGGCGATTTGCGGCGCCGTGGCGGCGGAGACATCCAGCGTGCCGTTGTCGGTGACGCTGGAGGCGGCGATGCCGCCCGCACCGGACAGAATGATGTCGGCCGGCGCGTCGATCGTGGTTGCGCCGGTATAGCTGTTCGCCGCCGTCAGGGTGGTTGTGCCGCTGACCGCGGTCACGCCGCCGGTGCCGGAAATGGTCCCGCCAAAGACGGTGGCGTCGGTGCGGGCGAAGGCCAGTGTGCTGTCATCATTGACGTTGCCCGCGATGGATCCCGCGGCCGCGCCGTTGCCGATCTGCAGCGTGCCCCCGGTGATGACGGTGCCTCCGCTATAGCTGTTGGCGGCGGTGAGGATCGTCGTGCCGCTTCCGGTCTGATAGACCGATCCCGTTCCCGAGGTCGTGCCCGAGAATATTGCCGTGTTCGAATTGGCGAAGGCGAGTTCGCCGTCATCGGCCACATTGCCGAGGATGGAGCCGTTGCCGTAGCTGGCGCCGATCTGCAAGGTGCCCGCGCTGATCGTGGTGCCGCCGGTATAGAGGTTGGCCCCGCCCAGAGCCTGCGTTCCCCCTGTCACGGCCAGACCGCCGGAGCCGGAGATCACGCCGAGAAAGATTCCGGATGCATCCGACAATGTGAGTGTCCCGGCCCCCAGATGGACGGCGCCGCTGCCCGACAGCGAGCCGACGGTCACAGGCCCGCTTGTCACCCCGGAAATATCGAATACACCATTGTCGGCCACCGCCGTCGTGCCGCCCAGGCTTCCGCTTCCCGAAAGCGCCAAGGTGCCGCCTGTGATGGTGGTGGCGCCGGTATAGCTGCTGGCGCCGCTCAGGACTTCGCTTCCCCCGCTCACGGTCAAGCCGCCGCTTCCGGTGATCGCGCCGGAGAACGTATCCGCCGCAGCGCTCAGTCCCAGGGTCTTGGTCCCCAGAAGAACGGTGCCCGATCCGCCCAGAGAGGTGATGGTGGCGACGACGCCGGTGCCGGTGCTGCCGGAAATGTCCAGCGTGCCATTGTCCTGCACGCTTGCGGATTGCGCCAGGCTGTTCGGACTGCCCAGCGCCAATGTACCGCCGGCGATGGTCGTCACGCCGGTAAAGCCATTGTCGCCGGAGAGCGTCTCCTTGCCCGCGGTGATCGCAATCCCGCCGGCGCCTTCGATCGCGCCGCTGAAGGTTCCGGCGGCATCGGTCAGGGTGAGAGTCTGGCTGCCCAATTGCACCGTGCCCGCGCCGGACAGCGAAACAATCGAAGCCCCGCCCGTTCCCGAAATATCGAACGTGCCGGTCGCGGTGACGCCGCTCGACTGCGCGATGCTGCCCGCGCCCGAAAGCGCCAGGGTGCCGGACACGATGGTGGTCGGTCCGGTGAAGGTTTGTTGTGTCGAGATGGTGGTGGTACCGGCGCCCATCTGCGAGATTCCGCCGCTGCCCGAAACCACGCCGGTCATGGCGATGGCCGAGCTGCTGTCGAATCCCACCGTGCCGGAATCGCTGACGTTATACGTCGCCGTGGTTCCGCCGAACGCCAAGGTGCCCCCGGTCACGATGGTCGCGCCGGTATAGGTGGTCGCGCCGGTGAGGATCTGGGTGCCGCCGCTTACGGTCAAGCCGCCGCTGCCCTGGATCACGCCCGAGAATGTCCCCGCGCCGTTGGTCAGGGTCAGGGTCTCGGCGCCCAGATTGACGGTGCCGCCGCCCGACAGCGAGGTGACCGACGCGCCCGATGTCTGCGAGATGTCGAAAATGCCCGTGACCGCCACGCCGCTCGAGGCCGCGATGCTGGCGCCCGGCGCCAATTGAAGCGTGCCCGCGCTGACGTTGGTGGCCCCGGTATAGGTGTTGACGCCGGTAAGCACCAAGGTGCCCGTGCCGGCCTGGGTCAGACCGCCGGCTCCCGCCACGACGCCGCCAAAGCTCACCGTGCCCGATTGGTCGAATTCCAGGATTCCGCTGGTGGCGACATTGACGTTGCCCGCGATCGATCCGGTGGTGCCGCCGGCCCCGATCTCCAAGGTGCCGCCATTGATGGTGGTGATGCCGGTATAAGTGTTGGCGCCGGAAAGAATCTCCGTTCCGGCGGTGAGGACCAGGCCGCCGGTCCCCGAGATCGTGCCCGAGAATGTGCCGCCCGCGCCATCGGTGATGGTGAGGTTCTGCGCCCCCAGATTGACCGCGCCCGTGCCCGCCAGCGAGATGATGGAGGCCCCGCTGGTGGTGCCCGAGATGTCGAGCGTGCCGTTCGCAGTGACGCTGCTGGAGGTCGCGATCACGCCGGAGCCGGACAGCGACACAAGCGCGCCGGAATTTATGGTGGTGGCGCCGCTATAGGTGTTGCCGCTGTTGGTGAGGATGATATTGCCGCCGCCCACGCTGTCGGTGAAGGTCATCGGGCCGTTGCCGGTGAGCGCGCCGCTCAAGGTTGCCGCATGGCCGTCGGCGTCTATGGTGTTGGTGCTGTAATTCTCGACATCGAAATTGCTGGCGACGGTGGAAGACGTATCCAGCTGCAAGGTGCCGCCCAGGAACGCCGGGCTGCCGCCCAGGGCCGAGGCCGGATAGGTCGAGTCCGCGCGCATGTCGTAACCGGCGAATGCGGGTGTGGCCATGATGGCCATGGGCCAAAGCAGGATCGCCGCCGACCGCAGCAAAAGCCCGCGACCGAGAGTCTTTTCCAGCCGTCCGGCCGGCAGTCGTATCGCGTTATCCGCCACTTGCCCCTCGTGAAGATAGGAGGCGCGAGACAGCGACCCTTCGAATCTTCTGATATTTACAGCCCGTGGGGGGAGGCTAAGCGGACTTCATTCGGCTGTGACAGTGAACAGATATTAATTGCCGGCGCATTCATTGCGCGCGGATTACGCGACGGAATGTTGCATTTGGGCAGTTGAAATCTGTTTGGCCTTACGCCCGCATTACGGCGGCCGTAAGCTTCGGCGTGTCCGGCTTCAATTCGCCGCCAAACTTGCGGGTTCGACAATGCGCCGGCTGGAGATCAACTTGCCGCTGCCGTCATAACGCAGCGCGATCACCCAGTCATATGTATCGGGCGGCCATTGCCTGCCCGGCACCAGCGCGTTCGCGTCGGCGCCCAAGGCCGTCAACAGCGCCGGGATCATGCCGTGATGCCAGGCGATCAGGATGGTGCGTTTGGGTGCGCCGTTGCCCAGCCATTCCGCCAGCTTCTTCACATCGTCGTCGGCGAAAGGCTGCTGGATCGGCAAGCCGCTTGCCTTGCTGAACGGCGTCACCGTCAGGCGCGGGCGCATGCTGCCCTTGCTGTCGGCGGTGGCGACCAGGGTGTCGATATGGAGCGGCGTGCCGTCCAGGGTGAAATGGGTGAAATAGCCCGCATAATTCTCGGCCCGCACTCGGCCCGCCGGCGTCAGCCCCGGGCCTTCCGCTTTGGTGGCGGGCTTTTCCGCATGGCGGATGACCAGGATGGTCGCGTCCTTGAAGCCATCCGCTGCCGAGGCGGGCGAAGGCGCGCCGAACAACAGCGGCGCCAGCGCAAGAAGAAACATCCAGATGGTTTTCCGCATGACGGCTTCCGTTCGCGTCCCGTGCGATCAGACTATGGCAGCGTCACGCTTCCTTGAAGCTTTGATGGATTTTCCGCAAGATTTGTCACCGGGCCGCCAGATAGGACGTGATGGCATCGATCTCTTCGGGCGTGACATTTCCGATCGCCATGTGCATCGCGCCGCTGCCTTGCAGAAGAATGCCGCTCAACAGGTCCAGCCTGATTCTGAGATAGGCCTTATGCTGGCCGGCGAGGCGCGGAATCGGTCCGTCTCCCTGGCCCCTCGTGCCATGACAATAGCTGCACGCCGCGACGTTCCGGCCGGGAATGCCGTCGCGGTAAATGGCAGCGCCCAGGCCCGAAGCGTTCGCCTTGTCCGCTTCCGTCGGTGTGCGGGCCGCGAAATATTGCGCGATCTCCGATTTCAGGCTCGGGGACAGGTCGCCATGCGCGCCGCTCAAACTTGCGTGGCGGCCATCGGCCGACCCGCTCAATTGGTCCAGGCGCCGCACAATATAGTGAGGCACCTGGCCGTTGATCCGGGGTACCAGGCTCTGGCCGGAATTGCCGTCACGGCCGTGGCATTCCTCGCATTTGCCGACATGGAATTGCGGAACGGATTCCCGCGCCGACGCGGCGCCGGGATGCGGGGCAAAGGCCAGCGCCAGAAAAAGCAACCATCCGGTCTGCCGCATCGGACTGCACCGCTTTTCCGCCCGTCCTTCAGGCGGCGAGGTCTTCCAGCGTCTCCAGATTGCGCACGCGGATCTGGCGGGCGCTGGGCAGCTCGATCACGGCGTCGCGCTCCAGTTGCGAGAGGGTGCGTGACACGGTTTCGATGGTGAGCCCCAGATAATCGGCGATGTCCTGGCGCGTCATGGCCAAGCTGAGCGTGCTGTGGCTGGCCGATTTTTCCGCCCAGTCGAGCAGGAAGCCGGCGACTTTCTCCACGGCGCTGCGCCGACCCAGAAGAAGGGAATGCTCCTGCGCCCGGATCAGGCTGTGCATGGCGAAGTTCAGCAATTCCTGGGACAGGTTGCCGTCGTGGACGGCCAGCGTATTCAGCTTGCCTTTGCGGAAGGCGATCACGGTGCAATCGGTGACGGCTTCGGCGGAGAGGCGGTATTCCGCCGCCGCTTCCAGGCCGAACACGTCGCCCGGAATGTGGAAGGCGTCGATCTGGCGGCGGCCATCGGCCAGGAATTTGCAGGTCCTGACCACCCCGGCAACGACCTTGTAGAAATAATCGGCGCTGGCGCCTTCGGCGAAAATCTCGTGGTCCTGGGTGAAAGGATGCACCGCGCCCATGGGCGGCTGCGGCGCGGCGGGCTTGCGCGAATGCGCTTCCGCCAGGATGGCCCGCTCGCCGAGATTCGCACGATGGCTGGAAGAGATCTGCGTTTTCATCATAAGCCCCGTCGCTGATTTGCGTGGGGCTTTTCTAGGCGCGCAAAAGGCCTCGAAAAATTCGGTTTTACCCTGAGGAGGTTTCCTAAGGGTTTCTACGTAGGGGGGAAATCCCGTGGGAAAACAGGCGCCTGTCAGAAATGCTCGGCCTTGCGGAATGGGCCGTGCCGCGTCGACACGCCGACAAGATAGGCGGTGGACCAGCCGATCAGGATGAAGCCGTCGATGCCCTCGAGCGCGGTCAGAAGCCGCCAGATGGGCGCAATCACGATCTGGCCATAGCCCACGGTGGAAAACATCGCGGTCGAAAGATCGAGCGCGTCGCTGAAGCTTTCGGTGGTTCCGAGAAAGGCATAGCCCGATGCCCAGAGCCAGACTTCCAGGGTGTGAAGCGCGAAAATGCCCAGCACCGACATCATCATCACCAGCGCGCGGCCGGTGTCGTGGCTGTGAAGGCCGAGCGTCCTGGCCATCCGCGGGGTCAGGCGGGCCAGCGCGACCAGGCCGCCGGTATGAATCAAGACGGTCGCGGCGACAAAAAGGGATCCGGCTGTCAGATTGGCGAACATGGGCGCTAATCGCCGGCCAGATAGGACGCCAGGGCCTCGATCTCGTCGTCGCTGAGATCGAGCGTGTTGAAATGCATCAGGCGGTTTTCCCTGAGGCCCGAACTGAAGAGACCGAGCTGATGCTCCAGATAGCTGGCATGCTGGCCGGCCAGGCGCGGGACCGCGCCATGGCCTTCGCCGTTCGCGCCATGGCAGGAGGCGCAGGCCATCACGAAATGGGCGGGATCGCCATTTTCATAAAGGCGCTTTCCGGTTTCGGCCAGGCGCCCGGGCCGCCGCGGGCTGGGCGTTTGCCCCGCGAAATATCCGGCGATGGCGGCCAGCGCCTGGGCTTCGGCCTCTGCGGTGATGCTTGAAATCTGCGAACCGGTAGGCTGGCTCGGCATGTCGAGCAACTGCCCCACCCGCGAGAAGATGTAGTCGGCTTGCTGGCCGTTCAGGCGCGGGATGGTCTGGCTCTCGCTGTTGCCGCGCGGTCCATGGCAACCTTCGCAGGCCTGCCGTCCCCCGGCGAGATTGTGCGGCGCTTCCATCTGGGCGTCCGCGGGCGCCGCGCAAAGCAAGGCCAGGGCCATGACAAGCCAACGCATCACGGCGCCTCAGCGGGAATCCGTCACGGCCGCGCCATGTCGATGATCACTTTCAGCGCGCCGGTATCGGCGGCGCGGCCGAACGTGTCATAGGCATCGAGGATGCGCGCGAACGGGAAGCGGTGGCTGATCAGCTGGTTGGGATCGAGCTTCTTCATCTCGACCGCCTTGAGCAGGATGTGGGTCGTGACCGTGTCCACCAGCCGGGTGGTGATGGTGATGTTCCGGGACCAGAGCTTCTCCAGGTGCAAATCCACCTTCTTGCCATGGACGCCGATATTGGCGATGCAGCCGCCGGGCGCGATCAATTCCTCGCACAATTCGAAAGCCTCCGGTGTGCCGACCGCCTCGATCGCGGCATCGACGCCTTTGCCGCCCGTGAGCGCCTTGATCCGGTCGGTGGGATCGCCGACGGCGTTGTTGATCAGCACATCGGCGCCCAGCTTTTTGGCCATGGTCAGGCGATTGTCGTCGCGGTCGATCATGATGATTTGCCCCGGCGAGAAGAACCGCGCGGTCAGCAAGGCGCCCAGCCCGATGGGGCCTGCGCCGACGATGGCGACGCTCAGTCCCGGGCGCTCGACCTTGCCGTTGAGGACGCCGCATTCGAACGCGGTGGGCAGAACGTCGCTCAGCATCACCAGCGCCTCTTCGTCCATGCCGGCCGGAATCCGGTAAAGGCTGGTGTCGGCGTGGGGAATGCGGACATATTCCGCCTGGGTGCCGTCGATCTCGTTGCCCAGGATCCAGCCGCCGGTGAGGCAATGGGAATACATGCCACGGCGGCAATATTCGCATTTGCCGCAGGAGGTGATGCAGGAGATCAGCACCTTGTCGCCCGGCTTGAACATGGTGACATTGGCGCCCACGCTTTCCACTTCGCCCACGCCTTCATGGCCCAGGATGCGGCCCGGCACGCAGGTGGGGACATCGCCCTTGAGGATGTGAAGATCGGTGCCGCAGATCGTGGTCTTGACGATTTTCACCACCGCGTCGTCCGCCGCCTGCAGCACGGGCTTCGGCCGCTCTTCCACCGACTTGAAGCCCGGGCCGCGATAAACCAGGGCCTTCATGGTGTCGGAGGGCGCCTCTTGGGCGGCGCGGACGGCCGTTAGAATCTCGCCCATTCTTTCCTCCATCCTGGTGCGGTTGTAGCATTGCAACGATAGGGAAGAGGGGGCGGGGCGGCCTTGCGCCAGATCAAAAGCGCGGGCGGCTGGCGGGTGATCGCATGGACAAGAGCACGGACATCGATCTGGAACGGGCGGCGGAAGCGGCCAATCTGGGCGTCTGGCGCCACCAGGAGGGCCGCTTTGTGCTCGACCCGGCGGCCCGGCGGCTTCTGGCGACGCCGGAAGCCGCGCCCGACCTGGATCAATTTGCCGGCGCGATTCATCCGGCGGACGGATTCACGCTCAGGCGCGCGGTCGAGGACGAGCTTCTTGCAGGCGAGCAGTTCGACGTGGATTTCCGCCGCCCCGACGGCACCTGGCTGAGGATGCGCGGCCGCATGCAGGGCGGCCAGGGCTTCGGCATCCTGGTCCATATCGGCACGCGCCGGATCGAGCAGCTGGCGGCGAACCGGCTGGCGGCGATCGTCACCTCTTCCGAAGACGCGATCGTGGGAAAGACGCTGGACGGCATCGTCACCGACTGGAACCAGGCGGCGGAAAAGATCTTCGGCTACCGCGCGGCCGAAATCCTGGGGCGTCCGATCGCGCTGCTCCTGCCGCCCGGCCAGGAAGAAGAGGAAGGCGACATCCTGAGCCGCATCGCCCTGGGCGAGCGGATCGAGTCGTTCGAGACCAGGCGCATGCGCAAGGATGGCGGGATCATCGATGTTTCCGTGACCATCTCGCCGGTCTTCGACCGCGAGGGCCGGATCGTGGGCGCGTCCAAGATCGCCCGCGACATCACCGCGGTCAAAAGGGCGCAGCAATTGCTGATGGAGCGGGAAGCCCATCTCCAGTCCGTCCTCAATACCGTGCCGGACGCCATGATCGTGATCGATCCGCGCGGGATCATCCAATCCTTCAGCGCGGCGGCCGAGACTCTGTTCGGCTATGCGGCGGGCGAAGCGATCGGCAGGAATGTGAACATCCTGATGCCCGAGCCGTATCACAGCGCCCATGACGGATATCTGGACCGCTACAAGGCGACGGGCGAGCGGCGCATCATCGGCATCGGCCGCGTCGTGGTGGGACGGCGGCGCGACGGCACCACCTTCCCCATGGAATTGGCGGTGGGCGAGGTGAAGCTGGGCGAGAAGCGCCTCTTCACCGGCTTCGTGCGCGACCTCACCGAGCGGCAGGAAACCCAGAAAAGACTGCAGGATCTTCAGGCCGAGCTGGTCCATATGGCGCGGTTCACGGCGCTGGGCGAGATGGCCTCGACGCTCGCGCATGAACTGAACCAGCCGCTCACGGCGGTGGCGTCCTATCTCAACGGCGCGCGCCGGCTGATCGACGGCGGCAAGCCCGAGGATCTGCCCAAGGCGCGCGGCGCCATCGACCATGCGTCCGAGCAGGCGCTTCGCGCCGGCCAGATCATCCGCCGGCTGCGCGAATTCGTGGCGCGCGGCGAAAGCGACCGCGTGCCCGAGGATCTCAGGCGCCTGGTCGAGGAAGCCTGCGCGCTGGCGCTGGTGGGCGCCAAGGAGGCCGGCGTCCATTTCACGCTCCAGGTCCAGGACGAGTTGCCCCAGGTTCTCGCCGACAAGGTGCAGATCCAGCAGGTGCTGGTGAATCTGATCCGCAACGCCATCGAGGCGATGCAGCAGAGCGAAACGAGGGAATTGCGCGTCTCGGTTTCGCGGCCCGGCGCGGGCCTCGCGCAGATCTCGGTGCGCGACACCGGATCGGGCATTTCCCCCGACATATTGCCGCAGCTTTTCCAACCCTTTGTGACGTCGAAGCCGCACGGCATGGGCGTGGGGCTTTCCATCTCGCGCACCATCGCCGAAGCTCATGGCGGACGGCTCTGGGCGGAGCCCGGACCGGATGGCGGCACCATTTTCCACCTCACATTGCGCATGGCCGATGACGAAGGATTTGATGATGTCGGATAATCAAACGGTTTATCTGGTCGACGACGACGAGGATGTGCGCCGCGCGGTCTCGTTTCTTCTCAGCACTGCGGGGTTCGCGGTCCGCGTCTATGAATCCGCCGTGAAATTCCTGGAGAACCTGGACGGACTGCCGATGGGCTGCATCGTCAGCGACATCCGCATGCCCGGCATGGACGGGGTGGAGCTGCTTCGCCGCCTCAAGGCCAAGGGCGCCGCCATGCCGGTGGTCATCATGACGGGACATGGCGATGTGGCGCTGGCGGTATCGGCGATGAAGGCGGGGGCGGTGGATTTCCTGGAAAAGCCGTTCGGCGACGACGTGCTGATTTCCGCGGTCCAGACTGCGCTGGGCCGGCTGCGCACCGCCGGCCAATCGGCGGCGGAAATCGCCCAGATCCGGTCGCGCGCCGAAAACCTTTCCGCGCGCGAGCGCGAGGTTCTGGACGGGCTTCTCAAGGGATTGCCCAACAAGACCATCGCCTATGACCTTTCGCTCAGCCCACGGACGGTCGAGGTCCATCGCGCCGCCGTGATGGCGAAAATGGGGGCAAAAAGCCTGTCCGAGCTGATCCGCATGGCGATGCAGGCGAACCTCCTTCCGGACGGTTCCGGCGGTTGAGGCGGATCAAAGCGCGCCCTTCCGGTTGTGCCTAAATTGCCTTCAAAGACAAGGCCCAGGAATGACCGAGAAGAAAACCATCATCGTCGTGGTGGACGACGATCCCGCCGTTCGCAAGGCGTTGAAATTCGCGCTGGAGCTGGACGGCTTCGAGGTTCATGCCTGCGAAAGCGGGCGCGAGCTGCTCGATCATGCCGCCCTCCCGTCCTGCCATTGCATCGTGCTGGACTACAAGATGCCCGGCATGGACGGGCTGGAAGTGCTGGACCGGCTGACCGCGGCCAGAATCGCAGCCCCGGTCATCTTCGTCACCGGCCCGGTCACCAAGGATCTGCGCGAGCGGGCGCTGCGCAAGGGCGCGCGCCTGGTGATGGAAAAGCCTTTGCTCGACCGGAGCCTGACCCAGAAAATCCACGAAATCACCGATTGAGCGCCGGCGATGGATGAGGACGCAGCCAGAAAACGCTATTACGATTTCATCCGCGCCCGCGCCCAGGGCGTGATCGCCACGGTGAGCCTGGACGGCAATCCCGAGGCGGCGCTGGTGGACATCGCGGTCAAGCCGGATCTTTCGATCGTCTTCGAAACCACCAACCAGACGCGCAAATTCGCCAACCTCCTGGTTCATCCGTCCATCGCGCTGGTGGTGGGATGGGGCGGCAGCGAAACGCTGCAATATGACGGCACCGCCGAGCTTCTGTCCAACCATGCGCGCCATGAGGCGGTGGCGCATTACCTGTCGGTCTTTCCGGACAAGGCCTCGCATCCGACCTGGCCCGGCAATCATTATTTCCTGGTGCGCCCACTCTGGATACGCTTCAGCGATTACGACACGCCCAGGCGGATCGAGGAGCACAGCTTCGCGGCCGACAATGCCGCGGCCGTGCCGCGCAGCTGGTGGCAAAAGCTGATCGGTGCCACGCCGGGACGCCAGCACAATTAACGGAACGTCCTAAACCGACAGGCTGTGCACGGCCTTGTTGCGGGGCAGATATTCGTCGAACGCCGATGCCGCCAGGCGCAGCGCCGCGCTCCATTGGCGCGGCACCTTGATCGTCATCCCCTGTTTCTCGACCATGCCCTGCGCGATCAGCGGCGCAAGCCGATCGATCGGCGCGGCGAAGGCGGAGGGCGCCATGCCGGCCTCGGCCGCCAGTTCCTCCAGATCCACTTCCAGCCGGCACATCAAGGTCTCGATCGCCTTCCTGCGGATGCGGTCCTCGGCGCCCAGCGCCACGCCGCGCGCGATGGGAAGGCGGCCTTTCTCGATCATGGGGCGGTAAAGCGGAACGGTGGACTGGTTCTGCACATAACCTTGCGGCAATGCGCCGATGGACGAGACGCCCAGGCCCAGCAACGCCGCGCCGGTGTCGGTGGTATAGCCCTGGAAATTGCGGGTGAGGGTGCCGGCCTTCGCCGCCTTGGCCATCGTGTCGCCGGGCCGGGCGAAATGGTCCAGCCCGATGGCGAGATAGCCATGCGCGGTGATCACTTCCTGCGCCAGCTGCGCCATCGCAAACCGCGACTCAAGCCCGGGAAGCGCGTCTTCGGAAATCAGGGCCTGGTGTTTCTTGAATTGCGGGACATGGGCATAGCCGAACACGGCCAGGCGGTCGGGCGCGAGACCGAGCGCGAATTCCAGCGTCGCCTGCCAACCGGCGAACGTCTGGTGCGGCAGTCCATAGATCAGGTCCAGGTTGATGCTGGCGATGCCTTCGCCACGAAGCATCGCCACCGCGTCCGCCGTTTCCGCCGGCGTCTGCACCCGGTTGATCGCCTTCTGCACCTGGGGATCGCAATCCTGAAGGCCGATGCTGGCCCGCGTGAGCCCGGCGGAGGCCAGGCTCTTCACGGTTTGAAGGGTCAGTCCCCTGGGATCGATCTCGATGGCGAACTCGGCATCTTGCGTGGCGTCGAAGCGCGACCGGAGGCTTTCGCCCAGCTTTCGAATGCCGGCGCCGTTCAGGAGCGTGGGCGAACCGCCGCCCCAATGGATATGCGAAACGGCGCGGCGGCCGGGAATCGCCGCCGCCAGCAAATCGATCTCGCGAATGAGCAGCGCCAGATAGTCCTCGACCGGCTTGTACCGGTTGACCACGCTCATGTTGCAGCCGCAGAACCAGCACAGCGTGTCGCAGAATGGAATGTGCAGATAGAGCGAAAGCGGCGCGGTTGCCGGAAGCGCGCCCAGCCAGTCCCGGTAGGTAGTTTCACTGATGCCGGCGTGAAAATGCGGCGCGGTGGGATAGCTCGTGTAGCGCGGCACGTTCACGGCAAAAAGTTCGGAAAGTGTCGACATCGCGCGGCCGGAAAAACCCCATGTCATTCGCGCACGGAAGCGGCGGTCTTCGTTTGATCGGACGCAAATGCGCCACAATGACGCGCGCCGAAGCTTGCTTGATCGAGATCAAGGCATCTGCGCAGCGAAAACCGCATTGATCGAGCGGGCTCAAAAGGGGTTCGCATGGATATCGGGATCGACGCCGTCACCGGCGTGCAAAAGCCGCCGCTGGCGGGCGGATGGATGAGCTATTGCCGGCTCGCCACCGAGCAGCCCGCGACCGCCGCCGCAACCAAGGACAAGGAAAGCAAGGCTGAACATGACCGCGGCCACTGAAACTTCCGCCGCGGCGCCGTGGCGTTTCGATCTTCTTCTGCTGCCGCTGATCGTGTTCCTGGGCTTTTGCGCGGGGCTGATCGAGGCCGCCAAGTCGCCCGATCCCGCCATGGCAATCCAGGGCTGGACCTTTGCCGGCGCCATGTTCGTCATCGGCGCCTGGTATCTGTGGAATTATGCCAGCCGTATTCCCGCCGACGAGCGCCAGCCCTACAACAATGCGGTGGTCAAGGCGGGCGTGATCGCCTCCATGTTCTGGGGCATCGCCGGCATGCTGGTGGGCGTGATCATCGCGCTTCAGCTCTCCTTCCCGAATCTGTTCTATTTCCCCGACCTGCCCTGGACCAATTTCGGCCGCATGCGCCCGCTGCACACCTCGGCGGTGATCTTCGCCTTTGGCGGCAATGTCCTTATCGCCACCTCGTTCCATGTCGTGCAGCGCACCTGCCGCGCGCGGCTGTGGGGCGGCTCGCTGCCCTGGTTCGTGTTCTGGGGCTACAACACCTTCATCGTGCTGGCGGGCACGGGTTATCTGCTCGGTATCACCCAGGCGCGCGAATATGCCGAGCCGGAATGGTATGCCGATCTCTGGCTGACGATCGTCTGGGTCTGCTATCTGCTCACCTTCATGGGGACGCTGTGGAAGCGCAAGGAACCCCATATCTATGTCGCCAACTGGTTCTATCTCTCCTTCATCGTCACCATCGCCATCCTGCACATCGTCAACAATCTGGCGATGCCGGTGTCGCTCTTGGAATCCAAGAGCTATTCGCTCTTCTCGGGCGTGCAGGACGCGCTCACCCAATGGTGGTACGGCCATAATGCGGTGGGCTTCTTCCTCACCGCGGGCTTCCTGGGCATCGTCTATTACTTCATTCCCAAGCGCGCGGAACGTCCGGTCTATTCCTACCGGCTCTCGATCATCCATTTCTGGAGCCTGATCTTCATCTATATCTGGGCCGGCCCACATCATCTTCTCTATACCGCGCTGCCCGAATGGACCCAGACATTGGGCATGACCTTCTCGATCATGCTGTGGATGCCGAGCTGGGGCGGCATGATCAACGGGTTGATGACGCTTTCGGGCGCGTGGGACAAGCTGCGCACCGATCCGGTCCTGCGCATGATGGTGGTGTCGGTCGCCTTCTACGGCATGGCCACCTTCGAGGGCCCGGTGATGTCGGTTAAGACCGTCAATGCGCTCTCGCACTACACCAACTGGACCATCGGCCATGTCCATTCCGGCGCGCTGGGCTGGGTCGGCTATGTGAGCTTCGGCGCGCTCTACTGCCTGGTGCCGTGGCTTTGGGGCAAGAAGAAGCTCTATTCCAACACGCTGGTGGAATGGCACTTCTGGATCTCGACCTTGGGCATCGTGCTCTACATCACCTCGATGTGGGTGGCGGGCATCATGCAGGGCCTGATGTGGCGCGCCTATAATGATTACGGCTTCCTCGAATATTCCTTCGTCGAAGTCGTGCAGGCGATGCACCCCTATTACATCATCCGCGCCATCGGCGGCGCCCTCTATCTCTTGGGCACGCTGGTGATGGCCTACAATCTCTGGATGACGGTGAGGGGCGCCGAACCCGCCTCCGCCACCATCGCTCCCGCCCTGATCCCGGAGCCCGCCGAATGAAACACGATATCTTCGAACGTCATTCGATGGTGCTTCTGATCGGCATCCTGCTGGTCGTGGCGGTCGGCGGCCTGGTCGAGATCGCGCCGCTCTTCTGGGTCAACGGCACGGTCGAGCAGGTGAGCGGCATGCGTCCCTACACCCCGCTCGAGCTGGAAGGCCGCAACATCTATGTGCGCGAGGGCTGCTATCTCTGCCACAGCCAGCAGATCCGCTCGCTGCGCGACGAGGTCGAGCGTTACGGCCATTACAGCCTGGCGGCGGAAAGCATGTACGACCATCCCTTCCAGTGGGGCTCGGAACGCACCGGCCCGGACCTGGCGCGGGTGGGCGGCAAATATTCCGACGAATGGCAACGCCAGCACCTGGCCGATCCCCGCTCGGTGGTGCCGGAATCGATCATGCCGCCCTACACCTTCCTCGAGAACACGCCGCTCGATTACCGCGACATCCAGAAGGAGCTGTTGGCCAACCGCGCGGTGGGCGTGCCCTATACGGACGACCAAATCAAGCACGCCAAGGACGATCTGGAAGCGCAGGCCGATCCCAACAGCGACAATGTCGAGGCGATGCAGAAGCGCTATCCCAAGGCGGCGGCCCGCGATTTCGACGGCCATCCCGACCAGATCAGCGAAGCCGACGCCCTGATCGCCTATCTGCAGATGCTGGGCACCCTGGTCGACTTCAAGACCTATCGCGCCGACGCGCCAGAGAACCGGAGATAGACATGGAACGCTGGAGCTTCGATCAGGTGCAGGACTTCGTCCATAGCTGGGGGCTGGTCTATTTCACGGTGATGTTCGTGATCGCGCTGGCTTACGCCTATTGGCCCAAGAACAAGGCGCGCTTCAACGAGGCGGCGCGGATCCCGCTGAAGGAAGAGGACGTCTGATGACGAAGAAGGACGTTGACCATATCTCCGGCACCGAAACGACCGGGCATGAGTGGGACGGCATCAAGGAGCTGAACACGCCGCTGCCGCGCTGGTGGCTGGTCATTTTCATCGCCTGCATCGTCTGGTCCATCGGCTATTGGATCGTGATGCCGTCCTGGCCCTTGATCAACGGCTATACCCATGGCGCGCTCGATCATTCGGAGCGCGACGAGGTGATGGCCAATGTGCATGCGCTTCAGGCCGCGCGCGCCGCCAAGGAGCATGCCTTCACCAATGCCAGCCTGGCCCAGATTCAGGCCAATCCCGACCTGCTGCAATTCGCGCTGGCCGAAGGCAAGGCCGCGTTCGGCGACAATTGCGCCGGCTGCCATGGCGCGGGCGCGCAGGGCGCACGCGGCTATCCCAACCTCAATGACGATGTGTGGCTGTGGGGCGGCACGTTGGACGACATCCAGCATACCATCACGGTGGGCGTGCGCTCGACCAGCCCCGATACGCGCCAGTCGCAGATGCCGGCGTTCGGCCGCGACACCATCCTGAAGCCCGGCCAGGTCGACGATCTCACCGAATATGTGGTCCATCTGTCGGGCCGTCCCGCCGACGCGGCGGCGATCAGGCGCGCCACGAAATTGTTCGCCGAGAATTGCGCGGTCTGTCACGGCGCCGCCGGCAAGGGCGACCGCAAGCTGGGCGCGCCCAACCTCACCGACAATGAATGGCTCTATGGCCCCAGGCGCGAGGACATCCATGACCAGATCTGGAACGGCCATGGCGGCGTGATGCCCACCTGGGGCGGGCGCCTGTCGCCCGAGACCATCAAGGCGCTTGCCATCTATGTTCACAGCCTGGGCGGGGGAGAATGAACGCCCACACTCTCGTCACCCATAACGGCCAGCCTGCGGAAATGGCGGCGGCCGAAGGCGTGGCGCGCTCGGAAGCCGAAGCCACCAACAGCGCCGCCAACCGCAAGCTCTACAAGTCGCATGTCCCGATCTATCCGAAGGAAGTCGGTGGCCTTTATCGCAACCTGAAATGGGCGATGATGGCGATCACGCTCTCCATCTATTACCTGGTGCCATGGATCCGCTGGGGCCGCGGGCCGTCCTTGCCCAACCAGGCAGTTCTGGTCGATTTCGCCCATGAGCGGTTCTATTTTTTCTTTATCGAAATCTGGCCGCAGGAAGCCGCCTATATCACCGGCCTCCTGATCCTT
>DATKPL010000194.1:0-4425 GCA_035524155.1 Rhizomicrobium sp. | reverse complement strand
TGCTTCTTTCCAGATTGCTTCTGCCAGTCCTGTTGATCGCAGGTTCCGGCGCGGCCCATGCGGCCGCATCCATCAACACCAAGCCGCTCACCACGACCGAGAAGAACATCGAGACCCTGGGCACCGGCGTGTCCATCGCCTTGCCGCTGACGGCGGCGGGCATCACGCTGTGGAAAGGCGACCGGGTCGGCTCGGCCCAGCTGGTGGTTGAAACCATTCTCACCGTCGGCACCGCCTATGCGCTGAAGAACATCGTGCATGAGGAGCGGCCCAACGGCGCCGACGAGCAATCCTTTCCCTCGGGCACCACGGCGCTGGCGGCATCGGGCTCGTCGTTCCTGTGGGGCCGCTATGGCTGGGAATATGGCCTGCCCGCGTTCGCGGCCACCCAGTTCGTTTCCTATAGCCGCGTCCAGGCCAGGGAACATCACTGGTACGACACGCTGGCCAGTTCGGGAATCGCCGCGGGCTATGGCTATGTCCTGACCACGCCCTTCAAGAAACGCTTCGGCGTGGACACGTCCCTGTCGCCCATGCCCGGCGGCGCATTCCTGCATTTCGCCTATGCTTTCTAGGGCGTTGGCGCGATGAACGCCGCATGAACGATCAGGCCACAATCAATTCACAATCCCATGGCTAGCATCGAAGCGTGCTAGTGATCCGCCATTCCCCGGCGGATTTTTAAAAAGGGATTTGAACCATGAAGACACGGATGAAGACGGCTCTTGCGGCCGGCGCGATGATGACCGCAGGCCTGATGATGTCTCTGCCCGCCAGCGCCCAGGTGCATGTGGGCGTGGGCCTTCCCGGCGTGCATATCGGCGTCGGCGTCGGCGCGCCTGCCCCGGCTTACTATTATGGCCCCGGCTATTACCCGCCCGGCCCGTGCGACGCGTACAACTCCTATTATGCCGGCGATTGCGGCTATGCGGTCTATAACGGTCCGGTGGTGCTGGACGGCATCGCGCTCACCGGCCCGCATTATTATCGCTGGTATAACGGCATGCCGTATTTCTGGTATCGCGGCGGCTGGCATTTCTGGAATGGCTGGAACCGCGTGAATTTCGCCTGGGATCGCGGCGAAGGCTTCGGCTGGCATGGCGGCCGCTGGGATCGCGGCTGGGGCAATGCTCATTGGCATGGCGCGCCGCCGCCCCGCGGCGATTTCCACGACCGCGGCCATGACGATCACGGCTTCCATGGCCGCGACGATCATCACGACGACCATCACTGAATGCGCGAACAGGCAGCGGCCCGAAAGGCCGCTGCCCCTCATTCGCTGTATGGGCTTAGATCTGCACCACCGATGAAAGATCGTATTGCACGCCGGCCGGATTCTCGCCGATGCTGAGCATGTGGGGGTGCGGAAACGAATAAGGCGGCACCGGCAGGTTGTATGGCGCCGGAACGCCCTGAAAGACGCGCCCGGCCAAATCGTAGCGCGAGCCATGGCAATGGCAGAGATAGCCGCCGGGCCAGTTGGCATCGACGCTGCCCGGATTGGGCATGAAGGTGGGGATGCAGCCCAGATGGGTGCAGATGCCCACCACCACCAGATATTCGGGATCGGCGGCGCGGCACCAATTGGCGGCATATTGCGGCTGCTGGTGTTCCAGCGATTCGGGATCGCGCAGTCTTCCCAGCAGCGCGGCCGATTTCAATTCCTGCAGGATTTTCGGCGTGCGGCGGACCACGAAAATCGGGTGCGAACGCCACAGCACGGTGATCTGCTGCCCCGGCTGGAGCGAGGACAGATCGACCGTCACGGGCGCGCCCGCGGAAATCACATTGGCGGCGGGCTCCATCTGGTCGATGAACGGCCACACGGCGAAAAGCGCGCCCATCCCGGCCATCGCGCCGGTGGCGATGAACAAGAAATCGCGGCGCTTGACCTCCGGACCGGTGGCATCGCTCATGCGCAGGAAACGCGCAGTCACCGGCTTTCGGACATGCGCGTTACGTCGCAGGCGCTTCTGCAAAAATGTTCATGACCAATTCGACACGGAATGCGCGTTCGTCCGGTGCCATGATGGCGCAATGGCGGGTGCACCCTTCCTCAAGGCCCAGCATTATCACGAGCAGGCACAGACCCTGCGCAAATTGGCTGCGGCGGAAGAGAATATCCTGCAACGCAGGAGCCTTATCGAGATCGCCGACAATTATGACCAGCTTTGCGCCACGCTGATGAAGGCGGCCAGGAAGGCTGCCGATCCGCATCGGCTATGATTGCGGCAGGTAACCCGGCAATTCGCGCTCGAACTCCGGGAAGTAGCGGGCGATCACATCGATATCGAAGCGGCCAAGGATGGAGTCCTTGGGCTCGCGATCCAGCAAAAACCGGAATGACGCTTCCAGCACCTGTTCGGGCGCATGCTTTCCCCGGCCCAGCTTTTCCGCCGTTGCCGCGCGCATCGTCACATGATGGCGCGTCTCGCCTTTGGCATCGCGCACGGTCACGTCGAATTCCAGCGGATCGCCACCCTTTGTTTGCTTGACCTCGATCATCCCCGCCTCTCCGCGCGCTGCGCGAAACTCTTATACCTCACGATGGCCGGGCCGGATGCGCGGTAGTTCTCAACCTGTGCTTGTCAAGGCCGGGCGCAACACCGGCGTCACATTTATATTGTCCTTTCCGGCCATCCCCCGGATTGCGCGTTCGGCTATAATCGGCGCGCTGGGCTTGAGGTTGGGATCATGAACATCATTCTCCTGGGCGGCATTGCCGCCGCCATCGCCGTTCTTCTCATTCTGGTTTCGGTGTCGTTCCGCGTGGTGGTGCCCACCAACGCCGTTCACATCGTGCAAAGCGCCAAGCGCTCCACGCCCTATGGCAAGGACATGGGCGGCAACACTTATTACAAATGGCCGGCCTGGCTGCCCGGCATCGGCGTCAAGGTGAGCGTGCTGCCTTTGTCGGTGTTCCGGGTCGAGCTTGAGAATTACGCGGCCTATGACCAGGGCCGGCTTCCCTTCATGCTCGATGTTCTCGCCTTCTTCCGCATCGCCGATCCCGCCAAGGCCGCCGAACGGTTGAGCTCGATCGCCGAACTGGACGGCCAGCTGCAAGGCATCATGCAAGGCGTGGTGCGCACCATCCTGGCCAACGCCATCATCGAAGACATTCTGGGTAAGCGCGCCGAATTCAGCGAGGCCTTCACCAAGGAAGTGGGCACTCAGCTTCCGCAATGGGGCATCGAGACGGTCAAGAACATCGAATTGATGGACATTCGCGACGCGACGGGCTCACAGGTGATCCAGCAGATCATGAACAAGAAGAAATCCGAGATCGAAAAGGAATCCCGGGTCGCGGTGGCGGCGAACCAGCAATCGGCCGAAACTGCCGAAATCGAGGCGGCCCGGACGGTGGCCACCAACAAGGCCGCCGCCGAGGAAACCGTGGGCATCAGGAATGCCCAGAAAGACCAGATGGTGGGCATCCAGAACCAGAAGGCGCAGCAGGCGATCAAGGACGAGGAAAAGAACACTGCCGAGAAAGAGATGGCGGTCAAGCTGGTGCAATCGGTGCGCCAGGCCGAGATCGACCGCAATGTCCAGGTGGTCAATGCCGACCGCGACAAGCAGGTCGCCATTGTTGCCGCCGACCGCGACAAGCAGGTGGCCGTGACCAAGGCCGAAGGCCAGAAGCAGCAGGTGACGACGGTGGCCGAAGGCGATCTCGCCGCCGCCAAGCTCACCGCGCAAGGCATCCAGGCCAAGGGCGAAGCCGAAGGCGCGGCCGAAACCGCGCGCCAGATGGCGACCGTCAATCCCCAGATCACGCTGGCGAAAGAGATCGGCGAGAATGAAGGCTATCAGGCCTATCTGATCCGCTTGAAGCAGGTGGAAGCGACCCGCGATGTCGGCATCGCCCAGGCCGGCGCCTTGGAAAAGGCCGACGTGAAAGTGATCGCCCAGACCGGCGCGCCGGCACAAGGCTTGAGTTCGGTGGGCGAATTGTTCACCGCCAAGGGCGGCCAGGCGATCGGCTCGGCGCTGGAAGGCTTGCGGAACACCGAAGCCGGCGCCGCGGTTCTTCATGCTGTGACCGGCGGCGCGGCGAGCAAGTAGCTCTGCATGCGCGGCTGGTTTGGACCTGGGATGTCGGGTTTCAGTACAACCCCGACAAGCTGGCAAGGCTGGCTCGTGTCCATCGTCGTGATCGCGGTCTTGTTCGCCTCGCGTTTCATCGAGCCGGAAAGCCTTGGCCTGCCCCATTGGACGCGGCTCGCCTTCGCCGCCACGCTGGTCGTGGCCTATTTGCTGCTGGTCTGGCGCACCTACGACGCCGACGACTAGACGACAGGGATGATCGGTTGATACGAACGCGTATCGCTGTTGCGGTTCGGGATTGTGCGCCCCCTATCCTTTGATAGGCGCGCCGAATAATTTTTTGTGATTGCACGGTGCCGGTCTGGCAATCGCCGG
>DATKPL010000193.1:0-3849 GCA_035524155.1 Rhizomicrobium sp. | reverse complement strand
GAGCAGCATCTCGTTGTGGGCGCGGCCGGACGGAATCATCGGGAAGCAGTTTTCCGCCGGATCGACCACGCAGTCGAACAGCACCGGTTTGGGGCTGTCGATCATTCGCTGAATCTTGTCGTCCAGCTCTTTCGGCTTGTCGGCGCGCAGGCCCAGGCACCCGAACGCTTCCGCCATCTTGACGAAATCGGGCAGCGCTTCCGAATAGGAATGGGAATAGCGCCCGCCATGCAGCAATTCCTGCCACTGCCGCACCATTCCCATATACTGGTTGTTGAGGATGAAGATCTTGATCGGCAGGTCGTACTGCACCGCCGTTGACATTTCCTGCATGGTCATCTGCACCGAGGCTTCGCCGGCGATATCGATCACCAGCGAACTCGGATGGGCCATCTGCACGCCCACCGCTGCCGGCAGGCCATAACCCATCGTGCCCAACCCGCCCGATGTCATCCAGCGATTGGGCTCGTCGAATTTGAAGCGCTGCGCCGCCCACATCTGATGCTGGCCCACTTCGGTGGTAATATAGACGTCGCGTCCCCGCGTCAGCGCATAGAGCCGGTCCAGCGCATATTGCGGCTTGATCAGCGAGTCCGAGGATTGATAGGCCAGGCATTTCTTGGCGCGCCAACTATCGATGGTTGCCCACCATTCCTTCAAGGATTGCGCTTTGGCGCCCTTGGCCTTCCACAGCTTGACCATCTCGGCGATGGCGCGACCGGCATCGGCGACGATGGGCAGGTCCACCCGCACGATCTTGTTGATCTGCGACGGGTCGATATCGAGATGGATCTTCTTCGAGCCGGGCGAGAACATATCGATGCGGCCGGTGACGCGGTCGTCGAAGCGCGCGCCCAGGCACACCATCAGATCGCAATCATGCATGGCATTGTTGGCTTCGTAGGTGCCATGCATGCCCAGCATGCCCAACCATTGCGGTGAAGACGCCGGAAAGGTCCCCAACCCCATCAAGGTCGAGGTGACGGGAAAGCCCGTTAGCGATGCGAGTTCGCGCAGCGCCAGGCTGGCTTTGGGGCCGGCATTGATGATGCCGCCACCGGTATAGAGAATGGGGCGCTTGGCCGCCGCCATCATCTCGACCGCGCGCACGATCGCGTCCTGATCCGGCTCGGTCTTGGGCTGGAAAGTGCGATGGCGGATCTGCTCGGGCACGAAATAATCGCCGGTCTTGAATTGAACGTCCTTGGGAATGTCCACCACCACCGGACCTGGACGGCCCTGGGTGGCGATCTGGAACGCCTCGTGCAGGGTGCGGGACAATTCATTCACGTCCTTCACCAGCCAATTGTGCTTGGTGCAGGCGCGCGTGATGCCAACCGTATCGGCTTCCTGGAACGCGTCGGTGCCGATCAGGTGGGTGGCGACCTGACCAGTGAGAACCACCAAGGGGATCGAATCCATCAAGGCATCGGTCAGGCCGGTCACCGCATTGGTGGCACCGGGACCGGACGTCACCAGCACCACGCCGGGCTTGCCGGTCGAGCGGGCATAGCCTTCCGCCGCATGGGTCGCGCCCTGTTCGTGGCGCACCAGCACATGGGTGATGCCATTGTCGGCAAAGAGCGCGTCATAAATTGGAAGGACGGCGCCGCCGGGATAGCCGAAGATATGGGTGACGCCCTGGTCCTTGAGCGCGCGCACCACCATCTGGGCGCCCGTCAATTGCTCTGTTGCCTGGGCGGCGGTCTCTCCCGCCAATGTCGTATGCGTATTCATATCCCCTCAGCCTGCCACAAAAGATAAAGGGGCGTTTCCGCCCCTTGGTCACAAGCCATCGTCCGAAAGCGTGGGGCTAACCACGCTCGGGCGACGGCTTCCAAATAAGTACGACAAAACTTCTCATGACCGGCAAGTTAGGGTGCAGCGCACCTTGCGTCAAGCAATTTCATGCATCGAATTTATCATATTGCGCAATAATATTGCTTATATATGGGTCAAACCAGCTATAATCAGCCATCCGATTGCGAAACCAGGTAAGCTGGCGCTTGGCGAATTGGCGCGTGGCTGTCACCGCTCCCGCGGTCGCTTCCTCTCGCGACAGCTTTCCCTCTGCATGGGCGATCAGCTGCCTAAGGCCCAAAAGCTTGGCGGCGGGCAGCGCCGGATCGAGGCCGGCCAGCGCGAGCGCCTCCTCTTCGCCGCCGTGATCGAGCATCCCCTCGAACCGTTCGGCGATGTGCTGGCGGAGCAGCGGGCGCGGCGGATCGAGGACAAAGCGGGCAAGCGTCATGCCTTCCAGTAGCGGCGGGTTTTGCTCTTTCCGCCATTGAATCATCGGCCGGCCGGTTGCCTCCAGCACTTCCCAGGCGCGCACCACACGCTGCGGATCGGTGGGGCGCAACGCCGCCGCCGTTTCCGGATCGCGCGCGGACAGGCGCGCATGCAATTCGCCCACGCCTATCTCATCCAGCAATGTCCGCGCGCCCTCGCGGATGTCAGCCGGGATGGGCGGAATATCCGCCAACCCTTCGGTGAGCGCCGTGAAATAAAGCCCGGTGCCGCCCACGAAGATCGGCACTTTGCCCAGCGCGCGCGCTTCAGCCAGCGCGCGGCGCGCATCTTCGGCATAACGCCCCACCGAATAAAGCTCGCGCACGGAAACATGGCCGTAGAGAAGATGCGGCACTTCGGCTTGTGCCTTCGCATCCGGCTGCGCCGTCAAAATGGGCGCTTCCCGATAGACCTGCATGGCGTCGGCATTGATCAGCGCGCCGCCGATATGGCGCGCCAATTCCAGCGCGGCGGCGGACTTGCCGCTCGCGGTGGGGCCTGCAATAAGCACGGCGTCATAACGCATCAGGCCAGCATGTCCGCCTTTGTCCTCAATGTCATCGGTCACGATGCTGATCCAGAACTGTTCGCATCGCTTGGCTTGGGCCGCGCCCATATGCTTTCGCCCGGCCATGCCTTCGATTTGCCGTTGGCTGCACGAGACGCAGCACCGGTACTCGCCGAGGCGCGGGTCCTAGCCGAAGGGTTGAAGCTCGATATCAATCTGGTGGCGACTGCGCGGCGAAAAAAGAAACTCCTGATCGCCGACATGGACTCCACCATCATCAATGTGGAGTGCCTGGACGAACTGGCCGACATGGCGGGGCTCAAACCCAGGATCGCCGCCATTACCGAGCGCGCCATGCGCGGCGAACTGGAATTCGAGGCGGCGCTGCGCGAGCGCGTGGGCATGCTCAAGGGGCTGGCCCTCAGCGCGTTGGAACGCACCTATGCCGAGCGGGTGCAGCTCAATCCCGGCGCCAAAAGCCTGCTCGCCACCATGCGCAGACACGGCGCCCATACCATGCTGGTCTCGGGCGGGTTCGGATATTTCACCTCGCGCGTGGCCGAAGCGGCCGGCTTCCATGTCGAGCGCGGCAATACCTTATTGGACGACGGCACAGCGCTGACCGGCGAAGTGGGCCACCCTATCCTTGGCCGCGAAGCCAAATTGCAGGCCCTGGAAGAAGCGACGGCCAACCTCAAACTCGATTACGCGGAAACGCTGGCCGTGGGCGACGGCGCCAATGATCTCGCCATGATCCAGCGCGCCGGGATGGGTGTGGCCTATCACGCCAAGCCCTTGGTCGCTGCCGCCGCCGGCGCCTCGATCGATCACAACGACCTCACCGCCCTGCTCTATCTGCAGGGCTATACCGACGCAGAAATTGTGAAGACGTAACGCGCTATAGGCCAGTGCGTCTTGGTCCCGGCTTTCTTCCCCCGCGCCGCGAAGCGGCTGGTGGGGGAAGATGTCTTCCGAGGGTTTATCCCGAGGAAGACAGATGGGGGCAATCAATCAAGCCGCAATCCGACATAAGTCATTTCGCCATTTCT
>DATKPL010000192.1:0-3348 GCA_035524155.1 Rhizomicrobium sp. | reverse complement strand
ACCGGCCCTGCCTTGCCGTGCGCATGGTGTTTGACAGTCACGGCCACAAGCGCTCGCATCATTTCATGCGCGCGGTGATGCGTTCGGCGGCGCGGCTGACCTATGCGCGCGCGCAGGCCGCGTTCGACGGCCATCCCGACGCGAACATGAGCGCGACAGTAAGGAAAACGCTGGCCGATCTCTGGACCGCGTACAAAACCCTCACCCTCGCGCGGGAAAAGCGCCAGCCGCTGGACCTCGACCTGCCCGAAAGGCGCATCAAGCTGTCCGCCGAAGGCCATATCGACAGCATCGCCTTCCGCGAGCGGCTGGAATCCATGCGCCTGATCGAGGAATGCATGGTGCTGGCCAATGTCGCCGCCGCCGAAGCGCTGGAACAGGCGCGCACGCCCCTGATCTATCGCGTGCATGATACGCCCTCGCGGGAGAAGCTTTACGCCTTCTCCGATTTCCTCCGTACCCTGAATATTTCCTTCGCCAAGGGCCAGGTGGTGCTGCCCGGCACTTTCAACCGCATTCTGGAAAAGGCCAAAGGCACGCCGCATGAAGCGGTGATGAACGACGTGGTGCTGAGAAGCCAGGCCCAGGCGATCTATGACGCTGCCAATATCGGCCATTTCGGCCTGAACCTGGCCAAGTATGCGCACTTCACCTCACCCATCCGCCGCTATGCCGATCTCATTGTCCATCGCGCCTTGATAAGGGGCCTCAAGCTTCCCGGTGATGACGGCCTCACCGATCGCGAGATCAAGCAATTGCCGGAAATCGCTCAGGCGATTTCGATGACCGAACGGCGCGCCATGGCGGCCGAGCGCGATTCCACCGACCGCTACGTCGCCGCCTTCATGGAAGAGAAAGTGGGGGGGACCTTCGTCGCCCGCATCACCGGCGTCACCAAATTCGGCCTGTTCGTGCGGCTGACCGAGTTCGGTGCGGAGGGCCTGTTGCCTGCCCGCTCGCTGGGCCACGAATATTTCCGTTTCGACGAACGGGCCCAAGCGATGCGGGGCGAACGCACCGGAACGATATTCAAACTGGGCGACACGGTCGAAGTGAAACTGGTGGAAGCTGCGCCCGTCACCGGGGGCCTGCGCTTTGAACTCGCCCACGGCAAAGCAGCAGGCGGCCATGGACGGCGCCCCAAACCCGCCAAAGGCGGCCGCTTCAAGCCAAAAAAGCGTTAGATTCCATAAACTTGGGCTCTTTGCCTTGACAGGGCGGGCGCTTTCCCCAATAACCCCCGCCCTCGACGTTCTTTTTGGAGCCCATCATGGCCAAGCCCACCACTGCCAAAATTCGCCTCAACAGCGAAGGCGGGACCGGCTTTTTCTACGTCACCAAGAAGAACACCCGCACCATGACGGAGAAATTCTCCATCAAGAAATACGATCCGGTGCTGCGCAAGCATGTCGAGTTCAAGGAAGGCAAAATTAAATAAGACGCTTCAGGCTTCGGCCAGCGCGTCTTTCACAGCCTTCGCCGCAGCAGCGACCGCTTCATGCGCCTGCGGCAACACCGTCTGCAAATAGATAAAGCAATGCACCATGTCGCCGTAATCGGCGACGGTGGCCTGCACGCCGGCTTCCTTCAGTTTCTCGGCATAGGCGAGGCCTTCGTCATGCAGCGGATCATATCCGCCCAGCATCACATAGGCAGGCGGCAGGCCTGAGAAATCCTTGGCGCGCAAGGGCGAGATTTTCGCCGATTTGGGATCGGCGCCCTTGGGTAGCACCTGTTCGGTGTTCCATTCGATGGTGCGCTTGTCCATGAAATAGCCCACCGCGAATTTCTCCATCGAGGCGAAGGTGCCGGCCAGATCGGTGGAGGGAAACATCAAAAGCTGGAAAGCGATCGCCACCCCGCCCTTCTTTTTCATCGCCTGAGTCAGGCAGGCCGTAAGCAACCCGCCCGCGGAATCGCCGCCCACGGCGATGCGCCCCGCATCGATGCCCAAGGCCGGCGCGTTCTCCGCGATCCAGCACAGCGCCGTGATGGCGTCATCCAGAGCTGCAGGCCATTTGTGTTCGGGCGCGAGGCGATATTCCACCGCGATCACGCGGAAGCCGCCTTCATGGGCGAACAGACGGCAAAGCCCGTCATGGGTGTCGAGATCGCCCACCACGAAACCGCCGCCATGGAAATAGATCAACGCCGGCAGGGCATCGCCGCCGGCCGCCACGGGCGCATAGCTGCGGGCCCGGATCTCTCCGCCCGGTCCGGGGATAGTGAAATTCCTGGTCTTGCCGACAGGCACATCCTTGGGACCCACCAGCTTCATGAATGTGGCGAAGTTCTTCCGCAGCACCGCGATGGGCGTTTCCCATGGCTTGGGGCGCGGCATCGCCGCCGCCTGGTCGAGAAAGGCCTTTACCAGCGGATCGAGCGGCATCGGTTCCTGGGGAGGATGTCGGGACGACACTCTAGCCTATCCCGCGCAGCCGCGCAGGAGGTCAATGGATAGTAAGGGCTGCCTCGGGATCCAAACGATGGCTGGCGATATCGCTCAGCATCACCAGGAGCAGGAACCAGAAATAGGCGCGCTCGCCTTCGCCTTCGGCCTCGAACGACAGGACCGCACGATAGGCGTAATCACAGGCATCCGCGCCATGTTCTTCGGCGAAATCGGACGCCAGCCGCACCATGTCGTGCGTGGAGAGATTCTGCTTGCCTTTTGGCCTATCTGGCCGGCCGAAGCCCGTTCTGGACATCACCATGTTTGAGCCCCCAAAGCCCGGGAGCATCAAACCACAAGATATTTAGTGAATTATTAAGCCGCGGAACAATGTAATTCGTTGTTCCAATTGCGCTATTGTAAATTGGGACAGAACTACACTTTGCTGCCGGGGATCGTTATATTCCCCGCGCAACGTGCCGTAATTTCCGGGGCTTTGAGGATTTCACATCCATGCGCGGCAAAAAGGTTTTGCTGATTATCGGAGGAGGCATCGCCGCCTACAAGGCGCTGGACCTGATCCGCCGCCTGGCCGAGCGCGGGGTCAAAAGCCGCGCCATCCTTACCCATGCCGGCGCCGAATTCGTCACGCCCTTGTCCGTTTCGGCGCTGACCGGCGACAAAATCTATTCCGACCTTTTCAGCCTCACCGACGAAAGCGAGATGGGGCATATCGAGCTTTCCCGCTCCGCCGATCTGGTGGTGGTGGCGCCGGCCACTGCCGACCTGATGGGCAAGCTGGCGGCGGGATTAGCGAATGACCTCGCGTCCACCGCCCTTCTCGCCACCGACAAGAAGATCTTGATGGCGCCGGCGATGAATGTGCGCATGTGGCAAAGCCCATCGGTGGCGCGCAGCTTCGAAACCCTGAAACGCGACGGCGTGCTGTTCGTAGG
>DATKPL010000191.1:0-3773 GCA_035524155.1 Rhizomicrobium sp. | reverse complement strand
GACGCTTGCCGATCTTCAGAAATTGAAGCCGCTGTTCCGCGCCGATAACGGCACGGTGACAGCCGGCAATTCATCCGGAATCAATGACGGCGCGTCCGCGATCATTCTCGCCAGTGGTAGTGCCGTGCGCCAACATGGTCTCAAAGCAAAGGCCAAACTCGTCGCCTATGGATTGAGCGGCATTGATCCGTCGGAAATGGGCATGGGCCCCGTGCCCGCCTCGCGGCAGGCGTTGAAGCGCGCCGGGCTCAAAGTCGCCGATCTGGATGTCATCGAGGCCAATGAAGCCTTTGCGGCGCAGGCCTGTGCCGTTTCCCGCGCCCTCGAATTCGATCCCGCCAAGGTCAACCCCAATGGCAGCGGCATTTCCCTGGGCCATCCCGTGGGCGCGACCGGGGCGATCATCCTGACCAAGCTGGTGCATGAACTGGAAAGAACTGGCGGCCGATACGGCCTGGCCACCATGTGTATCGGCGGAGGACAAGGCATCGCGGCCGAGATCGAGAATACCGCCCGCTGATTTTGCCGCCTAGCGAACGCCGTGGCCGGGGCGCCCGAGGAGGAACGTGCAGAGGAATGTGACGGCGCAGGCCGCCGTCATGTAAAGTCCGATGGCGGCGCTGGTTTTGAATTGCTGATACAAGGCGGTGGCGATAATCGGCGCGAAACCGCCGCCGACCACCGACCCCAGCTGATAACCCAGTGACGCCCCCGAATAGCGCAATTCCACCGGAAACAATTCGGCGAACAACGCGGCTTGCGGACCATACATCAAGCTCAGCAGGAACATCTCGATCACGATATCGGCGACGATGGCAATCGGCGAACCGGTCTCGATCAAGGGAAAGAACAGCAAAGACCAAATTCCCGTGAGCGCGGCACCCACCAGGAAGATGCCGAGCCGCCCCCATTTGTCCGAGATGCGTCCGCAAAGGATCAGGACGGGAACCATCACCACGCCACTGATCATCACCGCGCCAAGCATCAGCGACTTGGGCAGATGCAGCACCGATGTGCCATAGGCGATGGCGTAGGTGATCGCGACATAGAAACAGATGTTGTTGGCGAGAAAGGCGCCACCCGCCAGAATGATCTGTCTGGGGTGGCTGACGATCACACCCAGCACGGGTGACCTGGACGGCGCCACCTCTTTTGTCCGGACGGCCGCCTTCTCGGTGAACTCCAGCGATTCTTCCAGCCGAAGCTGGACATAGAGACCGACACCGACCAGCAGGATGCTGAACAGAAAGGGTATCCGCCAGCCCCAGGCTTCAAATGCGGCCGGTGAAAGACGCGCGCCTGCAACCAGGAAAACCACATTCGCCAGCACGACGCCCGCCGGCACGCCGATCTGCGCAAAACTTCCGTAATAACCGCGCCGATTGGGCGGCGAGCTTTCGGTCGCCAGCAACACGGCACCACCCCATTGACCGCCGATGGCCAGACCCTGGACAAAACGCAGCAGCACAAGAAGCAAAGGTGCCAGGGCGCCGGCCGTTGCATATGTCGGCAAGAGCCCGACCAGGGTGCTGACGCAGCCCATGATCAGAAGGGCCGCCGCCAAGGTCCGCTTGCGCCCATACAGGTCGCCGAAATGGCCGAACAGGACTCCACCGAACGGCCGCGCCAGGAAACCCACCGCGAAGGTGCTGAAGGCGGCCAACTGGGCAACGAACGGACTTAACGTGGCGGGAAAGAACAGCTTGGGAAAAACCAGCGCTGCCGCGGTTCCGTAGACGAAGAAGTCATACCATTCGATGGTCGCGCCGGCGGCGGCCGTCAATGCCACCTTGATGATCGAGCCACGAGGGCTACCCGGCGCCGCCATTCCCGCACTCCCCATCCGCGCGATCTGCGATCGATCGGGCCGGTTTTCCACCTTCTTATCGACAAATTCAATGTTGTACAAGCCAGCAATGTCTCTAATGCGCGTGAATTGGTCGTCCGGCGCGCGCTTCGATAAAAGACAATTTTATAGTGCCTTATGCCGCGAGGGACGGCATGCGCTGACTGCCTCTATTGTTCAACAATTGTCGATGCGAAGCTGCACGCAGAACTATTTGCGCGCCGGTTCCACGCGCGAATCCGCGATATCGTCGATGTCCAAGCCGGCAAAATCATAGCCGCGCCGGAAATCGATGATGTGCTTCGACATCCATTCCTTCACGGCCGCATTATTGCGATCCTGAAAAGCCTGGACGATATGTCTGTGCGCTTCGAGAAGACGCTGCGGCGAGATTTCGCGCGTCTTGGGATGTTTCAAAAGCTTCTTCAGCGCCGGATAGAACAGCAAAGTAACCGGTTCTCGCGCCAGAAGCAGGACCCGATTTTCCGTCGCCTCGGCGATCAGGGAATGGAAAGCGATATCAAGTTCCACAATATCGCGGCCGCGCTTGATCGCGGCTTCCATCTGCGAAAGATTTTCCCGCAAGGCCTCGACCAGCTTCCTACTGTTGCGTGATGCCGCCAGATCCGCCGCACAGACTTCCAGCTGAAGCGCAACTTCCCAAAGCTCGCGGAACGTGACCTTTTGCATCAACAACGCGCGCGAGGCGCGCGGCGCCAATTCATCATATCTGGGCAGCGAGACGAAGAGGCGCCGACCGGCTTCGCGCTTGACAAAACCCGTCTGCTCCAGAACGCGAATGCCTTCGCGAACGGTGTGACGCGTGACACCAAATTTTCCTGCCAAGTCCGTTTCAGTGGGCAATGGCTCGCCCGTCTTCAGCCGGCCGTCGAGAATCGCTTCCTCGAGCGCTTCATGGACGGCTTGATAGGCTTTGGGGAGAACCAATCGTTTCATTGCTGCCTTCGTCACCGACGTCCGAACCCAAAATATCCCACTTAAATGATGGAAGCGCCACCTTCAACGGCAATGACCTGCCCGGTGATCTGTCCGCCGGCGTCCGAAGCCAGCAGCAGCGCCGCACCCTTCAGATCGAAATCCGAGCCCAATTTCCCAAGCGGCGTGCCGGCGATGACTTCGTCATGGATTTTCTCCAACGTGCCATGGGTCATCTTGGTAGGAAAATAGCCGGGAGCCAGCGCATTGACGCGAATATTCCTGGAGCCCCATTCGGCCGCCAAGGCGCGGGTCATGTTGATCATGGCGCCCTTGGAAGCATTGTAAGCAACCGTTCCCACCCGGCTCGGCGGATGGGCCATGTATCCCTCAACCGAGGCGACATTGACGATCACGCCCCCATGCTGGGGAATGAAGAACAATCGCGCCGCCGCCTTGGACAAAAAGAAAGGCGCGGTGAGATTGACATCCATCACCTTGTTCCAGGCGCTGGCCGGATAGTCCTCCGCCGGCGCGCCCCAAGTGGCGCCCGCGTTGTTGACCAGGATATCGAGCCTTCCCACTCGTTCGCGAACCGCATCGGCCAGCGCGTTGGCGGCCTCCTCGCTTCTCAGATCGGCGACAATCGAATTGGCGGATATTCCCATCGCGTTCAATTGCTCGACCGCGGCTTTCAATTCCTCCGCTTTGCGCGCAGCCAGGATGACATTGGCGCCGTATTCTCCCAGCGCCTCGGCGATCTGCAGCCCAAGCCCGCGCGATCCTCCCGTCACCAGGGCGACCCGGCCGGACAGGTCGAACAATTCCCGGAGGAGTTTGGTCATGGCGCGTGCACTCCCGCGAAATTTGGACCGATTGACGCGCCGATCAAACCATCGCGCGGCCCGGTAAATCACCGGTCGTGATACCCGCTTGTTCGACAATCGTGCAACCGGGCACGGGAAGGGCCCGTTAAGAGCTTGAAAAACAA
>DATKPL010000190.1:0-8743 GCA_035524155.1 Rhizomicrobium sp. | reverse complement strand
TTCTGCTGGATCTCGAATATCGCCACGACATGTCGAACAAACCCTATTTCCTGACCTCGACCCTGGATGTTCTCGCCAAGGATCAGCCTACCATCGGTTTCGGCGTGGTGTGGTGGTTCGGCCAGAAGCAGGGATCATGGTGAGACCAGCGCATCCTCAAGCCGGGGCCCGAAAGCTCAGGGCACGGATCAGCGACGGCATGGTGAGGCCCTGTACCACGATCGAGAATGTCACCACGCCGAACGTGGCGATGACGATGGCGTCGCGCATGGCCATCTGTTCGGGAAGCGATAGCGCCAGCGCCAAGGCGAGTGCGCCCCGGAGGCCTCCCCACCACAGCAAATGCTGCTCGCGGGACGGGATTTCGTACCTGGTGGAATGAAACAGAAGTGCGATGGGATAGACCGTCGCCGCCCGGCCCAGCAGGACCAAGGCGATCATGACCAGGACAGGAACATAGCCCAGGCTCGCGAAACGTAGATGCGAAACTGCAAGCCCGATCAACAGGAACACCAGGGAATTGGCGATGAAGGCCAGGAATTCCCAGAACTCCAAGGCGAACTCGCGGCCCTGGTGGGAGATGCCGAAGCGCTGATTGCCGGTGCGCAATCCGACCGCGCCGATGAATAGGCCCGCCGTCACGGTGGCCAGGACGCCGGAACAATGGAGATTCTCCGCGATCAGGAACGCGCCATAGGCGGCCGCCACCGTCACCGCGATTTCCACCAGATGATCGCCGGTCCGGCCCGCCACCAGAAGCGCCAGGACGCCAACCGTGACGCCGATTGCGATCCCGCCGCCGGCCAGCAGGACTACACCCAAGGCGACCTGCCGGGGGCCGGCAAAGCGATGTGCCGTCCAGGCCAGCGCCAGGCTGAACAGCACAGCGGCCACGCCGTCATTGAACAGGCTCTCGCTTTCGACCAGTAGCCGCCCGCGCCCCTTGATACCGAGATCTTTGAACAAGGCGATCACCGTGACGGGATCGGTGGCGGCAATCAGCACGCCAAAGATCAACGCAGGCGCGAGCGCCCAGTTAAGCAGGGCGTGGAGACCAAGAACCACCACGGCGGCCGAGATCAGTACGCCCAGCACGCTCATGACCAGGATGGGCAGCGCATCCCGCCGCAATTCGCGCCAGTCCAGATTGAGCGCCGCCTCGAACAGCAGCGGCGGCAGGATCAGATCGAAGACGATGTCATGGGTGAGGCGGATGCCGAAATTGACCCGCGAGAAAGCCAGCGTCATGCCCGCGATCACCAGGCCCACAGCATAGGGCAGGCGCAGGCGCCGCGCGACGATGGCCACCAGGATGGCGACCACCAGGAGACCGACAGTCCGGGCCAGAACGAGATCCATGCTGCTTCTTACGGGGAACCACCGCGCGCGAAAAGGAAAACCGGGCGGAAAGCCGGGCCGTTCAGCCGGGATTTTTATCTTTCAGGACGGCCTTTCCTATCGAATTCTTAGGCCCCTGTGGCCTATTCATGCTCCCGCAAAAAACGGAGTTGCAGCTTGATAGCGATGCGAACCAGACAAGACCGGATTTCGCCGCGAGCCGCCACGCAGCCCTTTGCGGCGGTCCAGCGCTTCGCGCTTTTGCGCGTCTCGCTTCTGGCGGTCGCCAGCTTCCTCCTGGTCAGGCTCGCGCTCGCGCTGCTTCATGGCTGAGGTGCCCCATGTATTGGCGTGGCATGCCGCATTTCGATCCCGATGAGCTGGCCTGGAACCGGCGGCTGGAAGAGCGCAAGCCGGGCGAGAAGGCGCTCTTGGCTGCCTTGTCCGAGATGGTCAAATACCTGGCGATCACGGCGGCAATTTACCTGATCCTCGCGGTCGTTATCCGCTTCCTCTAGATCGGAGACGCAGGTGTGCGCTTGTGGGCCTATGCCCCGATGCTCGATTTGATCTCGCGCAAAGGCGTCATCGGCTTTTTATGTTTTTTTAATCACCGCGGCTTGCTTCCCCTCTCGAATTCTTATGGTCGCCGCGCCTAATTCCACGGCGTCCCTGGAGGACGACATGTTGGACATACTCTTTATCGCGGCGGGCTTTGCCGTGTTCCTGCTGGCCGTCCTCTACACCTATATCTGCGACCAGCTCTGAGAGGCGGCCATGATCCTGGATTATTCCCTGGGCGCGCTCGTGACTGTGGGCATTCTTTTCTATCTCGTCTACGCGCTTGTGCGCCCCGAACGGTTCTGAGAGGCTGGCAATGACCGTCAATGGCTGGATCCAGATCGCGCTGTTTTCGCTGATCGTGCTTCTGATCACCCGCCCCCTGGGCGGCTACATGACCCGCGTGATCACTGGCGAGCGGACCTTTCTGTCCTTTCTGCTTCGTCCCGTGGAAAAACTGCTTTACGCCCTTTGCGGTGTTCGTGAGGACGAGGACCAGCATTGGACCGTCTACACGATTGCGATGTTGATGTTCAGCCTGGCCGGCTTTGTCATTCTTTATGCAATGCAGCGGCTGCAGGCGGTCTTGCCCTTCAATCCCCAGCATTTGCCGGCGGTTGGCGAGCATTTGGCCCTCAATACCTCCATCAGCTTCGTAACCAACACCAACTGGCAGTCCTACACGCCGGAAACGACGATGAGCTATCTGGTGCAGATGGCCGGGCTCACGGTGCATAATTTTGTCTCGGCCGCGACAGGCATTGCGCTCGCCGTCGCCTTGGTGCGTGGATTTGCTCGCCGCTCCGGCAAAGGGGTAGGAAATTTCTGGGTCGATCTCACCCGCATCACGCTGTACGTGCTTCTGCCCATTTCGGTCGTCGTAGCGTTGTTCTTCGTCTGGCAAGGCATGCCCGAGAATTTGAGCGCCTATGTCCAGGCGATCGGCCTGGAGGGCGGCAAGCAGACCATTGCCATGGGTCCTGTCGCGTCCCAGGAAGTGATCAAGATGATGGGCACCAATGGCGGCGGTTTCTTCAACGCCAATTCGGCCCATCCCTTCGAGAATCCCACCGCGCTCACCAATCTGATCCAGATGGTGTTGATCTTCAGCCTGGGCGCGGCGCTTACCAATGTGTTCGGACGGATAGTGGGAAGCGAACGCCAGGGCTGGGCGATCTTCGCCGTGATGGCGGTTCTCTTCCTGGCCGGCGCCGCGGTGGTCTACGCCGCCGAGGCGCCCGGCAATCCTGCCTTTGCCGCGTTCCATATCGACCAGGCGTCCAGTGCATTGCAGGCCGGCGGCAACATGGAAGGCAAGGAGGTCCGCTTCGGCATCGCCAATTCGGCCCTGTTCACCACCGTCACTACCGATGCCTCCTGCGGCGCCGTCAACAATTGGCACGACAGCTTGATGCCGCTGGGCGGGTTGATTCCCATGCTCAACATCCAGTTGGGCGAGATCATCTTCGGCGGCGTGGGCTCGGGCCTCTACGGCATGCTGCTCTTTGCCATTATCGCGGTGTTCGTGGCCGGCCTGATGGTGGGCCGCACCCCGGAATATCTGGGCAAGAAGATCGAGGCCAAGGACGTCAAGATGGCGATGCTGGCCCTTTTGATCCTGCCTTTCTCGATCCTGGGCTTCACCGCGCTTGCCGCGGTGCTGCCGGCGGGTCTTTCCAGCCTGAACAATGCGGGACCGCATGGTTTCAGCGAGATGCTCTACGCTTACAGTTCCGCGACCGGCAACAATGGCAGCGCCTTCGGCGGCCTTAACGGCAACACCATGTTCTATGACACCACCCTGGGCGCGGCGATGTTCATCGGCCGGTTTTTGATGATCGTGCCCATGATGGCGGTGGCGGGATCGCTGGTGAGCAAGAAAATCGTGCCGCCGTCCGCTGGCACCTTTCCCACCGACGGCCCGCTCTTTGTCGGACTGGTGGTGGGCGTGATCCTGATCATGGGCGGTCTCACCTATTTCCCCGCGCTGTCGCTGGGCCCGGTGGTGGAGCATTTCGCCATGCGGGCCGGGACGCTTTATTGAGGGCCATGCCATGAATGATCTCGCGCCCGGTTCGCTCGGCATCGAGAAAGTGCGCAAGCGCATGCCGGTTGCCGGCATCGCCGATTCCCGGATACTCGTGCCGGCCATCGGGGGCGCCTTCGCCAAACTCAATCCCCGGCACATGATCAAGAACCCGGTGATGTTCGTGGTGGAGATCGTTGCCAGTCTCACCACCATCCTGTTCCTGCGCGATCTTTTCGGGGGCGGCGGTCATCTGGCCTTTTCTTTCCAGATCAATCTCTGGCTCTGGTTCACGGTTCTTTTTGCCAATTTCGCCGAAGCGGTGGCCGAAGGCCGAGGCAAGGCCCAGGCCGCCAGTTTGCGCAAGACCCGCACCGAAACCACGGCCAAGCTGCTGGAGCAGGGCGCGACCACATGGCGCGAAGTGTCGGCCCTGTCGCTCAAGCCGGGCGATGTGGTGCTGGTGGAAGCGGGCGACCTTATTCCCAGCGACGGCGACGTGATCGAAGGCGTGGCTTCGGTGAACGAGGCGGCGATCACAGGCGAATCCGCGCCGGTGATCCGGGAATCCGGCGGCGACCGCTCGGCCGTCACCGGCGGCACTACTGTGATCTCGGATCGGATCAAGGTCCGCATCACCGCCGCGCAAGGCTCGACCTTCCTCGACCGCATGATCGCGCTGGTTGAAGGTGCGGAGCGGCAGAAGACACCCAACGAGATCGCGCTCAACATCCTCTTGGCCGGTATGACCATCATCTTCGTCTTCGCGGTGGCAACCATTCCCAGCTTCGCGGCCTATGCCGGCGGCCACTTGACCGTGCTGGTGCTGGTGGCGCTGTTCGTGACCTTGATCCCCACCACCATCGGCGCGCTGCTTTCGGCCATCGGCATTGCCGGCATGGACCGGCTGGTGCGATTTAACGTCCTGGCCATGTCGGGCCGCGCGGTGGAAGCGGCGGGCGATGTGGATACGCTGCTCTTGGACAAGACCGGGACCATCACGCTCGGCAACCGCCAGGCCACCCAATTCCTGCCGATGCCGTCGATTTCGGAACGCGATCTGGCGGACGCAGCCCAGCTGGCTTCGCTTTCCGACGAAACCCCGGAAGGCCGCTCGATCGTGGTCCTGGCCAAGGAAAAATATGCCATCCGCGGTCGCGACATGGCGCCCCTGCATGCGCAGTTCATTCCTTTTTCCGCGCAGACGCGGATCAGCGGCATCGATGTCGATGGCGCGTCCATCCGCAAAGGCGCGGTGGATGCGATCCTGGCCTGGTGCAAGCTGGGCGGCAGCGCCGCCGCACGCGAGTTGACCGCGATCTCGGACCAGATCGCCAAGTCGGGCGGCACGCCCCTGGCGGTGGCGCGCGACGCCAAGCTTCTGGGCGTTATCCAGTTGAAGGACATCGTCAAGGGCGGCATCCGCGAGCGTTTCGCGGCGTTGCGCAAGATGGGCATCCGCACCGTGATGATCACGGGCGACAATCCGCTCACCGCCGCCGCGATTGCGGCGGAGTCGGGCGTGGATGATTTCCTCGCCCAGGCCACGCCGGAAACCAAACTCAAGCTGATCCGCGACGAACAGGCCAAAGGCAAGCTTGTCGCCATGTGCGGCGACGGCACCAATGACGCGCCCGCGCTGGCGCAAGCCGATGTTGGCGTGGCGATGAACACCGGCACCATGGCGGCGCGCGAGGCGGGCAACATGGTCGATCTGGACAGCGATCCCACCAAGCTGATCGAGATCGTGGAGATCGGAAAGCAGCTCCTGATGACGCGGGGTGCGCTCACCACTTTTTCCATCGCCAATGACGTGGCGAAATACTTCGCCATCATCCCGGCGATGTTTCTGGCCTTCTATCCCCAGCTGCAGGCGCTCAACATCATGGGTCTGCATACGCCGGAAAGCGCCATTCTTTCGGCCATCATCTTCAATGCCTTGATCATCGTCGCACTTATTCCCTTGGCGCTTCGGGGCGTCACCTACAAGCCGGTAGGTGCGGCCAGCATCCTGCGCCGCAATCTTCTGGTTTACGGGTTGGGCGGCATCGTCGTGCCGTTCGTCGGCATCAAGCTGATCGACCTGTTGGTCACCGCTATCGGCCTCGCCTAGGAGCAAGCCATGCTGAAACAGATTCGTCCCGCTATCCTGATGATCGTGGCGATGACCTTGATCACCGGCGTGGCCTATCCGCTGGGCATGACCGGGCTCGCCCAACTGCTTTTTCCGCACCAGGCCGGTGGCAGCTTGATCAGCCGCAACGGCCATGTGATCGGCTCGGAACTGATCGGCCAGAATTTCACCTCCGCCAAATATTTTCATGGACGCCCGTCGGCAGCCGGCAGCGGCTATGACGCGGCCAATTCGGGCGGCTCGAATCTCGGCCCCACTTCCAAGGCCCTGATGAAGCGCGTCGGCACCGATGCCGCCAGGCTTCATGCCGAAAACCCTTCCGCGCCTGTCCCCGTCGATCTGGTCACCACTTCGGCCAGCGGGCTTGATCCCGACATCACCCCGGCGGCGGCCCTGTTTCAGGTGCCGCGCGTGGCCAAGGCGCGGGGCCTCGATCCTCAGGCGGTAGAAAAGCTGGTGCGCGCCCATATCGAAGGCCGCCTCCTGGGCGTGATCGGCGAGCCGCATATCAATGTGCTGAAGCTCAATATGGCGCTGGACACAATGCAGTCCGGCACCGGCTGAGCTATCCTCGACGGATGGCAAGCCGAACCGCCCCCGAACGACCATCGCCGGACGCGTTGCTGGAATCAGCCGGCAGGGAGGGCCGCGGCAAGCTCAAGATTTTCCTGGGCGCGGCGCCGGGTGTGGGCAAAACCTATGAGATGCTCACCCAGGGCCGCCGCCGGCGGATGGACGGCATCGATGTGGTGATCGGCGTGGTGGAAACCCATGGCCGGCTGGAGACCGAAGCCCTCACCAAAGGCTTCGAGATCATCCCCAAAAAGCGTTCGCTTTATAAAGGCCATGTGGTGGCCGAGATGGATCTGGACGCGATCCTGCAGCGTCATCCCGCTTTGGTGCTGGTGGACGAGCTGGCCCATACCAATGCCGAAGGCAGCCGCCATCCCAAACGCTATCTGGATGTCGAGGAAATTCTGGCGGCGGGGATCGACGTCTATACCACGGTGAATATCCAGCATATCGAAAGCCTCAATGACGTGATCGCGCAGATCACCCGTATCCATGTGCGCGAAACCGTGCCGGACAAGGTGCTGGACGAAGCCGGTGAAATCGAACTGGTGGACACCACTTCCGACGAATTGCTGCAGCGGCTGAAGGACGGCAAGGTCTATGTGAAGGCCCAGGCCGAACGGGCGCTGCGCCACTTCTTCTCGCCCGGCAATCTCACCGCCTTGCGCGAACTGGCGCTGCGCCGTGCCGCCCAGCGGGTGGACCGCGACGTGGTCGAATATATGCAGGCCCATGCCATTGGCGGCCCATGGGCGGCGGGCGAGCATCTGCTGGTCTGCATCAATGAGCACAAATCCTCCGCCGAGCTGGTCAGGCGCGGCCGGCGCATGGCCGATTATCTCAAGGCGCCGTTCACGGTGGTTTATGTGGAAGCCTCGCGCCATCTGGCGCTGAACGAAGTGGAGAAGGACCGCATCGCCGACACGATGCGGCTGGCGCAGCGGCTGGGCGCGGAAGCGGTGACCTTGCCTGGCCGCGACGTGGCGGACACGATTCTGGATTACGCCCGCGCCAAGAACGTCACCCAGATCCTGATCGGCAAGTCCGAGCGCTCGCGCTGGTTCGAGCTGCTGCATGGCTCGGTAGTGCGCGATCTGATGCGGGACAGCGGTGCCATCAGCATCGTCGCCGTCTCGGCCGAAGGCGACGCGGTCGCCCCCAAGACGGTCAAGACCGCGTCGCAGGCCGAGGAATTGCCCTGGCCCGATTACGCCAAAAGCGCCGCGGCCGTCGCCGTCACCTGCGCCATCGCTTGGCTGTTCAATGCCGCGCTCTCCAATGCGCTGGGCAGCGTGGGGATGCTGTTCCTGGTGCCGGTGCTTCTGAGCGCGGTGTCGTTCGGACTCCGGCCGGCGTTGTTCGCCGCCTTCTTCAGTGCGCTTTGCTATAACTTCTTTTTCCTGCCGCCGCTTTACACGCTGACCATCGCCGATCCCAACAATGTTCTGTCGTTCGGCGTGCTGCTGTTCGTGGCGGTGATCGCGGGCAATCTGGCGGCCCGCGTGCGCGCGCAAGCCGACCTTGCTGCCAAGCGCGCCCAGGTCGCCGGCGAGTTGTTCAATTTCAGCGGCAAGGTCGCGGGCCTGGCGCGGCTGGACGACATTCTCTGGGCGGTGTCGTTTCAGATCGCCTCGATGCTCAAATGCAATGTGGTGATCCTTCTGCCCAGCCGCGCGACGGGGGGGCTTGAAATCCGCGGCGCCTATCCGCCCGAGGATGAACTTTCCGCCGACGATCTTGCCGCTGCGACCTGGAGCTGGGAACGAGGCCAGGCGGCCGGCCGCAATGCCGAAACCTTGCCCGGTGCGCGCCGCCTGTTCCTGCCCATGCGCACCGGCGGCGGGAAGGTGGGTGTGCTGGGCTTGCAGCGGCCCGACGACAAGACCCTGTTCACGCCGGACGAGCGCCGCCTGCTCGACGCGCTCAACGACCAGACGGCGCTTGCCATTGAGCGGGCGCGGCTGGTGGAGCAGGTGGACGAAGCCAAGGTGGTGGCGGAAGCCGACAAGCTGCGCGTGGCGATGCTCACTTCGTTAAGTCATGACCTGCGTACGCCTCTGGCCTCGATCCTGGGCGCGGCCACCAGCCTACTTGCCAATCTGGGTCTTTAC